>CAZBNQ010000013.1:0-20513 GCA_964493035.1 uncultured Hyphomicrobiales bacterium
AATATTAAAGATAAAATGAGGAAAATGTTATTGAATGGAGAAATAAATGATAATATAAGTGGGCTCAAGTATGCATTGCAAAACAATTGTTTACCAATAATATTTATAGATGTATTACGTGAATTAGAGAAGAAAAAACTGATCAAAAGAGTTGGAAAAGATATTAATTATGCTGCTACAAAAATTCATAAAATAAAAAAATATGAAATAGTAAGGATAAAAAATGAAGCATAAAATCGAATGGACAGAAAAGACATGGAATCCTTCAGCAGGCTGTACAAAAATTAGTGCTGGCTGCAAGAATTGTTATGCTGAAAACATGGCAAATAGATTAAAATCTATAGGAATTGAAGGTTATAAGAATGGATTTGAATTCAATATTGTTCCATCAAGATTATATGAACCACTTAAACAAAAAAGACCAACTCTATTTTTTGTTAATTCAATGAGCGATTTATTTCATGAAAAAATGCCGGATGAATATTTAAATAACATATTTGATGTAATTTCTAAAACTCCTTATCATACATATCAAATATTAACTAAAAGAACAGAAAGAATGCATGATTACTTTTCAAAAACAGTAATTCCTGATAATGTATGGCTTGGAGTAACAGTAGAGAATAAGAACGAGGGGATACCTAGAATAGATTTTTTAAGAAGAATGGATGCGTCTATTTTATTTTTATCAATAGAGCCTTTGTTAGAAGATTTAGGTGAAATCAATTTAGACAATATAGATTGGGTAATTGTTGGAGGTGAGAGTGGTCCCAAAGCAAGAATAATTGATAAAGATTGGGTGATAAATATCAAAAAGCAGTGCGAAGACCAAAAAGTAGCATTCTTTTTTAAACAATGGGGCACATGGGGGGCAGACAAGGTGAAAAGAAGCAAACAGCTTAATGGGAATAAATTGGATGGTAAAATTTGGCACGAATTTCCAAATTTTCAAAAAAAGAAGTTTGTTAATTATATTTCATGACATAATTGAAAAAATATAAACTAAATTTGATTTTATAACATAGAAATATAATCATTCAAACACATTACTCAATTAATAAAACCGAAAAACTAAGCCTAAAAAAAAATTAATTTTAAGCGAAACTAAAAGAAAAAAGATGTTTTTTTCTAAAAATATTATTATATTAAGTGTGTAATTTTTTGCACATGGGGTGAAACATTATCGAGGTATCATGTTTACAGCTTTAGTCGCGGGAACTGTTATAGCATTTGTTTTGGCTATTTTGCCAGGACCGGTAGCAGTATCAGCAATGAAGATGGGGATTTCGAAAGGCATTAAGCCGGCAGTTTATTTAGCCGGTGGCTCTGGCTTTATCGATTTCTTCTTTTCGCTTATAGCTATGTTTGCTACTTCTATTGTTTATGCTTCTGCCAGCGATTTTACTTCTCGCCATCCTTTGCTTACTTTTTTTCTGCAAATTTTTATTGTTGCTCTTTTTGTTGTTATTGGTATAATTAATCTAAAAAAGAAGAAAGATAGAGAAGCAGAAATTGAAGAAGCTGAAATGTCTAAAGCATCTTTGTTTTTGGCTAATCTAAAAGACAAAGGTCCTTTTTTTGTTGGGCTGGGAGTTGCGGCTGCCAATTTAGCTAATCCTTCGTTTTTGCCTTCTTTGGCTTATATTGGAATGCAAGTGCATCAATGGCATATTTTTGATAATACATCACTAAATAACTTTATTTTCTCTTTTGGATTTGGTTTAGGCAATTTTCTTTGGCTTTATGTCTTAGCAAATATTGTTGTAAGGCTTAAATCCAGAATGCCCGAAAATTTTATTTGGCGTATTAGACAATTTGCAGGTATTACTTTTTTGAGCTTTGGCGGTATTTTGGGCTATCGTATTCTTAAAATTACTCCTTGGTCAGATATTCTTAGAATTGTTTTTGCTTTTTAATTCGGCTTTTTTGTTTATTAGTAAATTTACTTATTCATGCAAGTATATGAATTCCTATTTTTGCATTTAGTTGTTTCTTAACGAAAAAAAATCTTTTAATGTTGAAAAAAAAATCGAAATAAATAAAGTTTTGATTTGTCTTGTTTTAAACCAAACAGTGGCCTAAACCAAAATTGACAATTCCATTAATGGAAAATCACAGTCATCGCATAAGTCATTGATTATCAATGATAAGGGCATGTCTTGACGCCTTTGTATTAACATGGAATGTGGAAAAAATAACTGATCATAAAAAGTGTTTTTTATGATTTTTTTTATAAATTGAAACTCAAATTTTTTGAAAAGAGGGGAAACTTATGAGCGAAAATATTTCATCTTCGCGCTCAGGATTGGCAATATTAGGCGTAAGCTTAGCTTTGGGTTTAATTGTTGCTGCGTTGATTCTCGGTGGGGCTTTTAAGTCTCTTAAAAAGTATGATCAATACCTTTACGTTAAGGGATATGCCGAAAAAGAAATTACCAGCGACCTCGCTGTTTGGAGAATCTCTTTTTCGATATCGACTCCTGATTTGGCTTCGGGCTATGATAAAGTGCAAAAGGATATTCAGAGAATTTCTGCTTATCTCGAATCGAAAGGTATTGCCAAAAACCAAATTGAAGTCAATTCTATCAATACTATGGTTAATTATAGAGTAAATGCCGATGGCATTTCTACCGGGCAACGCGAAGGTTTTACTTTGGAACAAACTATAGTGATTACTTCCAAAAATGTCGAATTGATAAACAAGACATCTAAGGAAGTAACAGAATTGATTAGAGAAGGTATAGAGCTGCAGTCTATGCCACCTGAATATTATTTTACTAAACTTAATGATATGAAGGTGCAGATGATTGGCGAAGCTTCGAAAGATGCTAAAAAACGTGCCGAACAATTGGCTAACAATACCGGATCGAGTGTTGGCGGATTGAAATCGGCAGAACAAGGTGTATTCCAGATTACACCTTTGCATTCTACAGAAGTGTCTGACTTTGGCTCTTACGACTTGTCTTCGATTAAAAAGTCGATTAAAGCTGTTGTAACTATGCAGTATTATATAGATTAATTTTAATAGAGCTGTTCAAGATTATTTGAGCAGCTCCTTTTAATCTCTAATTTAGTGAATTGATAATTTTCGGTAAGCCGATGATTATCAAAGTATTAAAATAATCAAAACAATAAGCGGTGAAAGATGAAAATACAAAGAAAATTCACTCGGGACGGAGTAAGTCCTTACGATATGTTTAAATTTACAAATCGGACATCAGTGCTAAGAAATCCGGATGGTTCGGTTGTATTTCAGATGGATAATGTCGAAGTACCTGTCTTTTGGTCTCAGATGGCAACAGATATTTTGGCTCAAAAATATTTTAGAAAAACCGGTGTGCCACAGTTTGATGACTTGGGCAAGCCTTTATTAGATGAAAATGGAAATCAAAAATTAGGCAGCGAAAATTCTTTAAAGCAGGTTGTTCATCGTATGGCTGGCGCCTGGAGATGGTGGGGCGAGCAATATGGCTACTTTAGCTCTCAAGAAGACGCTCAAATATTCTATGAAGAGTTGGTGTTTATGCTTATTAATCAAATGGCTGCACCAAATTCTCCTCAATGGTTTAATACAGGATTGGCTTATGCCTACGACATAACCGGCAAGAAACAAGGTCACTTTTTTGTCGATCCTGAAACAGGAAAACTCAAAGAATCCTCAGATGCTTATACCAGACCGCAGCCTCATGCTTGTTTTATTCAGTCTATAGATGATGACTTATTGAGCGAAGGCGGTATATTTGATCTTTTGACAAGAGAAGCGAGAATTTTCAAATTTGGTTCGGGTACCGGAACTAATTTTTCGCAATTGAGAGGCGAGGGCGAGCCACTTTCGGGGGGTGGTATTTCTTCTGGGTTAATGAGTTTCCTGAAGATTTTTGATAGAGCTGCTGGCGCGATTAAGTCCGGGGGGACTACTCGCAGAGCTGCTAAAATGGTTATTGTCGATATCGATCATCCTGATGTCGAAAAATTTATCGAATGGAAGGCACGCGAAGAGGAAAAAGTTGCTGCTTTGGTTGCTGGCTCTCGTATTAGCTCTACTTTTATGCAAGCTATTCTCGAAGAAGCTGTTACTAATGGTACTGACCATACAAAGAATATTAAATTGCATAATCTTGTTCAGAAATCTCTCAATAGAGGTGTGCCGCTCAACCATATTACAAGAGTTTTAGACTTGGTGGACCAAGGCTATACTAATCTTGATTTCGAACAGCTTAATACTCATTACGAAGGTGAAGCTTATCTGACAGTTAGCGGTCAGAATTCTAATAACTCTATTAGAGTTACAAATGAGTTTATGAAAGCAGTCGAAAATGATGAAATGTGGGAATTGCGCTGGCGTACCGATGGAAGAGTAAGCAAGCAAATAAGAGCTCGCGATTTGTGGGAAAAAATCAATCTTAGCGCTTGGAAGTCTGCCGATCCGGGTTTGCAATTCGATTCTACTATTAATGAATGGCACACTTGCCCTGCTTCCGGTAGAATTAATGCAAGCAATCCTTGCAGTGAATATATGTTTTTGGATGATACTGCTTGCAATCTTGCTAGCCTTAACTTAATGAAATTCTATGACGAAGATAATAAAGTATTTTTAGTTGATGAATATCGGCATGCTATAAGAATATGGACTGTCGTGCTCGAAGTTTCTGTTCTTATGGCTCAGTTTCCATCACCTAAAGTTGCTCAGCTTAGCTATGATTTCCGAACATTAGGCTTGGGCTATGCAAATTTAGGTACATTATTGATGGTTTCGGGCATTCCTTATGATTCGCCTGAAGCATTATCGATGACTGGTGCTCTTTCGGCTATTCTTACCGGCGAGTCTTATAGAACCTCTGCAGAAATTGCCGGTAAGCTCGGACCATTTCCTAAATATGCCGAAAACAAAGAAAGCATGCTAAAAGTAATTAGAAACCATCGCAGAGCTGCTTATAATGCTTTGCCGGGTGAATATGAAGATTTGACTATTAAACCAATGGGTATTAATCCGAGATATTGTCCTGATTATCTCGTCGAAAATGCTCGTAAAGTGTGGGATGAAGCCTTAGATTTAGGCAATGAAAATGGATTCAGAAATGCTCAAGTTACTGTTATTGCGCCAACTGGTACTATTGGATTAGTAATGGATTGCGATACTACAGGTATTGAACCTGATTTTGCGATTGTAAAATATAAAAAATTATCAGGTGGTGGTTACTTCAAGATTGTTAATCAATCTGTAAGAAAAGCATTAGTCAGATTAAATTATACTAAAAAGCAAATCGAGGATATCGAAAAGTATTCAATCGGTCATGGTACTCTCAACGGTTGCCCTGCAATCAATAAAAAATCTTTGAAGGAAAAAGGTTTTACTAACGACAAAATCGAAATCATCGAAAAGCAATTAGAAAATGTGTTTGATATTAAATTTGCTTTCAATCGTTGGGTATTGGGCGATGATTTCTTAAAGAAAATAGGTGTGAAAGAAGAGCAGTTAGAAGATTCTGGATTTGATCTCCTCAATTGGCTCGGATATTCGAAAAATGATATTGATGCTGCAAATGATTACGTTTGTGGTACTATGATGATCGAAGCTGCACCACATCTCAAGGAAGAACATCTTCCAATATTTGATACTGCAAATAAATGTGGCAAAAAAGGCCAAAGATATATCCAACAAATGGCTCATGTACGGATAATGGCTGCAGCTCAACCATTTATTAGTGGTGCTATTTCTAAAACTGTAAATATGCCTGCCGAGGCTTCTGTATCGGATATTGGCGAAATATATTTGACTTCATGGAAGCTTATGCTCAAGGCTATTGCCCTATATCGCGACGGTTCTAAATTGTCGCAGCCTCTCAACTCTGCTAATTTTGGTGATTTGGATGAAATAATAGCTCTGGGCGATGGCAATCTTATAGACGAAAATAAAGGTCCTAAAGAAGTTCAAGAGATTATTGCAGATAGAATTCATAATAAGCTTGTAAGACATAAATTGCCAAAACGCAGAAAAGGACACATTAGAGAAGCTGTTGTAGGCGGGCATAAAGTATTCTTGCGTACTGGCGAATATGCTGATGGCTCTATTGGAGAAATCTTTATTGATATGTATAAAGAAGGCGCTTCGTTTAGAGGTTTATTAAATAGTTTTGCTATCCTTTGCTCTAAAGCTCTTCAATATGGTATTCCTCTGGAAGAATTAGTGGATACATTTGTATTTACTAGATTCGAACCAGCCGGACCTGTCATGGGTCACGAAGCAATCAAGAATGCTACTTCTATTCTCGATTTCGTATTCCGTTCATTAGGCTATGACTATTTGAACCGTACTGATTTTGTGCATGTCAAGGCAGTAGATGAAGTAAATGGTGCAAATCATCATGCTCCGGAACTAAGAGAAAAGAAATCTGAAGCTGAAGAAATGCCTATCGAAGAAGACATCATGGATGCAATTGCTGAAGAAGAAATCGAAGAAGTCGATTCTAAGATGGATTCTACCGACTTAGGAGATGTAATGAAACGAATGGTGAAATCTCGTTCGGATGCAAAAGCATTTGGCTATACCGGCGAGCAATGCACAAACTGTGGATCTTTGAGAGTAAAACGTAATGGATCGTGTACTGTATGTGAAGATTGCGGTACAACAAGCGGATGCTCTTAATTTTTTATAAAAAATTTTCTTGCTTATGATAAGCAAGATTAATTGATTGAATGGCTTCGATAAATTTATTATTGAAGCCATTTTTATATATATAAAAAAAGCGGCAATTGATCGAATTGCCGCTAATAGCATAGTACAAGAAAAATATTTTAGTAGCCAAACTTATAATTAGTTATAGCTCTCATATATTGAGCTCTTTCGAAGCTCTTTGGATCGCCAATCTTATCTTGAGACATAGAACCTTGCATTTGTTTTACAGATTCGTATTCTCTTGCAGTCATCCAATTAACCATTTGGTCTTGGATAGTGCGAAGATAATAAATACCATGGCGTAGCAAAGCTGAGCAGAGCATAGTAACGTCTGCGCCAACCATAAGCATTTTGATTGCATCTTCTGCAGTATTAATACCGCTTGTAGCAGCCAAATCGGCATTAATTTTATTCTTAAGAATAGCAATCCAGCGCATAGGAATACGAATATCGATAGAGCTGGATAGATCTACGTGTGGTTCGACTTCTAATTCAGCCAAATTGATATCAGGCTGGTAGAAACGATTGAACAAAACTAAAGCATCAGCACCTGCTTCGTCAAATTTTTTAGCCATATTAGCCATATTTGAGAAGAATGGTGATAATTTAAGTGCAACAGGAATATTAACAGCAGATTTCACATTTTTCAAAATTTCAACATATTGGTTTTCGATATCGTTGCCAGTCATATTGAAATCAGTAGGAATATTGTAGATATTCAATTCGATAGCATCAGCACCTGCTTCTTGCATTTTCTTAGCAAAGTCTGTCCAAGATCCGGTATTAGTACCGTTGATGCTGGCAATAATTGGAATATCGACCAATTTTTTAGCTTTAGCGATATGGTTTAAGTATTCTTCAGGACCTAATTTATATTCATCAGGTTCGGGGAAGAATGAAGTAGCTTCAGGAGAATATTCATTATGTTGAGTAGTATGGAAGAAAACTTCGCGTTGTTCCATAATCAATTGTTCTTCAAACAAAGAATATACAACGATAGCACCGGCGCCTGCATCTTCGAGCTTTTTAAAATTATCGAGCTCTTTAGAAAGAGGAGAAGCAGAAGCAACGAGTGGAGATTTTAAATCCATCCCGAGGTATTTTGTTGTTAAATCCATTGAAACCTCTATAATTATTTATTATTAGCAATTTTTAAAGATATATGGACTGCTTCGGGCTGTTAGGGCCCGAAGCAGTAAATAAAATTAAGCTTCTACGCTCTCTTCAGCGTTGAATTTTCTATCAGCCATGTATTGATAGAATTTGAATCTTTCGTCAACGTTTTCTTGAGCCATACGATAGAATTCTTTAGCGATTTCTGGTTTGCTCTTAGTAAGCATTTTGAAACGATTTTCCATATTCATAAATTCAGAAACCGGCATTTTTGGAGGTTTAGAATCGAGAATTAATGGATTTTGACCAGTCATTCCTCTTTCAGGGCTGTAGCGATACAACAACCACTGACCAGAATCAACAACAGCTTTTTGGTGAACCAAAGGAGCTTCCATATTGATACCATGAGCAATACAATGGCTATAAGCAATGATAATCGAAGGACCATCGTAAGCTTCAGCTTCGAGGAAAGCTTTAATAACTTGGTCGTCTTTAGCGCCTAAAGCAACAGAAGCAACATAAACAGTGCCGTAAGCCATAGCAATCAAGCCCAAGTCTTTCTTGCGAGTTGGCTTGCCACCAGCAGCAAATTTTGCAACTGCACTTAATGGAGTAGCTTTAGAAGTTTGACCGCCAGTGTTTGAATATACTTCAGTATCCAAAACAAGAATATTAACGTTCATGCCCGAAGCAATAACGTGATCTAAACCACCATAACCAATATCATAAGCCCAACCGTCGCCACCGACAATCCAAACAGATTTCTTAACTAAGTAATCAGCTACAGAAAGTAATCTCTTGAATTCAGGATTAGCAGGCAATGAAGCAATCTTTTCTTTCAAAATTGCTACGCGTTTGCGTTGTTCTTCGATACCGGTTTCAGTTTTTTGATCAGCATTTAATAATTCAGTAACGAGAGTTTCGCCAATTTCGCCGGCAAATTTGCGTAACAAGCCGCAAGCGATTTCATTTTGTTTATCGACAGCGAGTCTCATGCCAAGACCAAATTCTGCGTTATCTTCGAATAATGAGTTAGACCAAGCCGGACCTCTACCGTCAGCATTATGAGTCCAAGGAGTAGTAGGCAAGTTGCCACCATAGATTGAAGAACAACCAGTAGCATTAGCAACCAAAGCTCTATCACCAAACAATTGAGACATTAATTTGACGTAAGGAGTTTCGCCGCAACCAGCACAAGCACCGGAGAATTCGAACAAAGGCAACATCAATTGTTGTTGGCGAATGTTTGATACTTTAAGTTTAGTTCTATCAAATTCAGGAATATTCAAGAAGAAGTCCCAATTTTCAGCTTCAGGAGCGCGCAATGGCAATTGAGGCTGCATATTGAGGGCTTTCAAGCTGGTATTTGATTTGTTTTTAGCAGGGCACACTTCAACGCATACACCGCAACCAGTACAATCTTCGGGAGCAACTTGAATAGTATATTTCATACCATCAAATTCTTTATCTTTAGCACCGACCGATTTGAAAGTAGCAGGAGCATTAGCAAGAAGTTCTTTGTCGTAAACTTTGATACGAATAGTAGCATGAGGACAAACGATAGCACATTTGCCACATTGGATACAAGTTTTTTCGTCCCATACAGGAATAGTCAAAGCGATATTACGTTTTTCCCATTTAGTAGTGCCACTTGGATAAGTACCATCAGCAGGGAAAGCACTAACAGGAAGATTGTCGCCATCACCTTCGATAATTCTGCCAAGTACTTCTTTAACAAATTGAGGAGCATTAGCAGGAACAGGTGAATGAATATCCCAAGCGCTTGAAGAAGCATTAGGAATAACAACTTCGTGGAGATGTTCTAAAGTATTATCAACAGCACGAATATTCATATTAACAACTTCTTCGCCTTTTTTGCCGTAAGTTTTGCGAATAGATTTCTTAATAGCTTCGATAGCTTCTTCGCGTGGAAGCACGCCAGAAATAGCAAAGAAGCAAACTTGCATCACAGTATTGATGCGTCTGCCCATGCCTGAAGCTTCAGCTACGCTTTGTGCGTCGATAGTATATAATTTAATTTTTTTATCAATAATTGCTTGTTGCTGAGATTTTGGTAATGTATTCCAAACTTCTTCTTTTGAGTAAGGAGAGTTGATCAAGAATACACCGCCTGGCATCAAGTTTTTGCAGAAATCGAATTTTTCGATAAATACAGTTTGATGGCAAGCCACAAAATTAGCTTTAGTAATCAAATAAGGCGAGCGAATTGGATCTGGACCAAATCTCAAGTGAGAAACAGTCATAGCGCCGGCTTTTTTAGAATCATAAACAAAATAGCCTTGAGCGTAGAAATCAGTTTCATCGCCAATAATTTTGATTGAATTTTTGTTTGCGCCAACAGTACCGTCTGAACCCAAACCATAGAATAAAGCGCGGAATACTTTTTCTGATTCTATATCGAAAGATTCATCCCAAGGCAAGCTGGTGAAAGTAACATCATCCACAATACCAACAGTGAAGTGATTTTTTGGAGAATCAGCTTTAGCATTTTCATAAACACCTTTGACCATAGCAGGAGTAAATTCTTTAGAAGACAAACCATATCTACCGCCAAGTACTTTAGGCATAGATTTGATCGATCCCCAACCGTTTGCAATACCTTCGTGAAGAGCAGTCAATACGTCGAGATAGAGAGGTTCGCCGGAAGCGCCTGGCTCTTTAGTTCTATCGAGCACGCTGATAGTCTTGACAGTAGAAGGTAATGATTCCATAAATCTCTTAATATCGAAAGGACGATACATGCGAACTTTGACAACGCCGAATTTTTCGCCTTTATTATTAAGGAAGTTTGCAGTTTCTTGAACAGTTTCGCCTCCGGAAGCCATAACGACGATAACGTGTTCAGCATCAGGAGCGCCTTCGTATTGGAAGATTTTGTATTGTCTGCCGGTAAGTTCAGCAAATTTATCCATTTGCTTTTGAACTATATCAGGGCAATCAGTATAGTATTTGTTGTTAGCTTCACGATTTTGGAAGAAAACGTCAGGATTTTGAGCAGTACCGCGAATTACCGGTCTATCAGGTGAAAGAGCGCGAAGGCGGTGAGCAGCGACTAATTCGTCGTCGATCATCTTGCGCATGATATCTTCGGAGATAAGCTCGATCTTAGAAACTTCGTGAGAAGTACGGAAGCCATCGAAGAAGTGCAAAATTGGAATGCGAGATTCGAGAGTTGCAGCTTGAGCGATAAGCACAAAGTCCATAACTTCTTGGACAGAAGCAGATGCAAGCATAGAGAAGCCGGTAGTACGAGCAGACATAACGTCGCTATGATCGCCAAAAATTGACAATGCGTGAGTAGCGAGGGCGCGAGCTGTAATATTGAAAACTGTTGAGGTTAATTCACCTGCAATTTTGAACATATTTGGAATTTTGAGGAGAAGACCTTGAGAAGCAGTGAAAGTAGCAGTGAGAGCGCCAGCTTGAAGTGAACCGTGCACAGCGCCTGCAGCACCGCCTTCAGATTGCATTTCGCAAACAGAAGGAACATTACCCCAAATATTCTTGATACCTTTTGCCGCCCATTCATCAGCCCATTCACCCATGTTGGATGATGGTGTGATTGGATAGATGGCACATACTTCATTGACGCGATAAGCAACATAGGCTGCTGCTTCATTGCCATCAATTGTTTCAAAAATTTTTTCGTTCATTAATTTGACCCCTAATCTAGAAAAATTTATTGAATGAAACTTTTTTACCAAGTATTTTAATTAGCTTAATTATCTAATACTGCAAAATAAAAACAATTTATTATAATAACAATTTTTTTTAAAATTAATTTTTTTTATATCCGTTTATAGGAAGTTTTGTTAATAATTTAGCTAAAACTAATAATTGACTGCTTTTTTGATTTTTAGCTCAAAATCATCATTTTTTCTTCGTTTTTAATCTATTTTAGGCATTTTTTTTATTGGTCGAAAATTTATGCTTAATTTTGCATGAATTTAAAAAAATTTAAAAAAAATGGTTAAAACTATGGATTTAGGGCTGCCAAACTTTGAAGATGTTAAAATTGCCAAGCAACGCATTAGTGGATTGGTGAAAAAAACTCCTGTAATGAGTTCGTCTTTTATTAATTCTTTAGCCGGCTGCGAAATATTTTTTAAGTGCGAAAATTTTCAAAAAGTCGGTGCTTTCAAATATCGTGGAGCAACAAATGCTGTGCTCGCTCTTAGTGATGATGAAGCAAAAAATGGTGTTGCTACTCATTCTTCAGGCAATCATGCTCAGGCTCTTGCTTTAGCTGCAAAAATGAGAGGAATTAAAGCATATATTGTAATGCCAAATAATTCTCCGTTAGTTAAAAAAGAGGCTGTTGCAGGCTATGGTGCCGAAATAATTTTTTGCGAGCCTACTTTAGCTGCAAGAGAATCAACTCTCAATGATGTTGTCGATAGGACTTCTGCTGCATTTATTCATCCTTATAATAATTTTAATGTGATTTGCGGACAGGCTAGTGCTGCCTATGAATTAATTGAAGAAATTGAAAATCTGGATATTATTACCTGCCCAGTTGGTGGTGGTGGATTGCTTAGTGGGACTTGTTTAAGTACAAAAGGGCTGCTCGCTGACGCAAAGGTGATAGCTGCCGAGCCGGAAGCTGCTGATGATGCAAAAAGATCTTTAGAATTTGGCAAAATTATCCCTTCAATCAATCCAAATACTATTTGCGATGGTCTTCTTACTTCTTTGGGTGAATTGAATTTCAGAATTATTTCGAGCAAATGCGACGGTATTCTAACTGCAAATGATGATGAAATAAGATCGGCAATGAAATTGATTTGGGAGAGAATGAAGATAATTGTGGAGCCTTCCTCTGCTGTTACATTAGCTGTAATTTTAAAGAATCCCGAAATTTATAATACAAAACGCGTGGGTATGATTTTATCGGGTGGCAATGTTGATTTGACTAAAATTTATTGGTAAACTAAGGATAGCATGGATTTAGTAAATATTTTTTTAATTGCTGTAGCATTAGGTATGGATGCTCTCTCGGTGGCTGTTGCTGCCGGTGCCTATTTTGGCAAAGCTTCTAGCAGGCAAAAGTTCAGACTTTCTTTTCATTTTGGATTATTCCAATTCTTGATGCCAATTATTGGCTGGTTGGGTGGATTTACTATCGAAAAGTATATTTCTAATTTCGACCATTGGATTGTGCTTGGTATTTTGACTTGGGTCGGAATAGAAATGATTAAGAAATCTAGAGAAACCGAAGACGAAGATGTAAAAAAGGATATTACAAAAGGGAAAAAATTAATTCTTTTGTCTGTAGCTACTAGTTTGGATGCAATGGCAATAGGATTTAGTTTGGCTTTGATCAAAGCAGACATTTTTTTTCCAAGTATTATCATAGGCTTGGTTTGTGCTGCAATGACTTTGCTCGGTATATATATGGGCGAAAAAGCCTCTAACAAGCTTGGTCAGAAGGCTTTTTTAGTAGGTGGTATTTTATTGATACTTATTGGACTAAAAGTAGTGCTCGAGCATACGAACATATTTTAGCTATTTATAAATAATTTTAAGAATCAAAACTGTTCCCGATAATAGTAGCGAAACAATATTCGCTAAAATTATCGGGATATCATTTTTATAGAGTCCATAAATGAGCCAAAGAATAATCCCAATAACAAACACTAAATACATCATTAGAGATAAGTCTTTAGTCTGCTTCAATTTGATAGTTTTAATCAATTGAGGCAGAAAAGCAAAAGTAGTGAATGACGCAGCACATAAACCAATGATAGTAATTGAGTCCATTATTCGTCCAAAGTTGGTGGTTCTTCGCCTAAAATTTTAATTTTTCCTACTTCTGAAATAAATCCACGCATGAAAAGCAATTCGAGAATATCGCTCAAATCATCTTCAATTTTTTGATTCCAAGCCCAGAATATTTTTCCTTCTCTTCCATATTGCATTTCTTCATCATTTTCGTCAAAAATATCTTCTTCTTTTATTAAATCTTGAGCTGCAAATTCTTTGACTATATTTTCTATATTTTCAGGGTGTTCTTCAGCTCTACAAATCCAAAATGCTAATGGAAGGCAAGTATCGAAAGTATCAGTCCAATCTTCTGTCAGATTCATTGAATTTGGCGTAAGCTCTGTATTAGTGTAGTGAAACACAGCATCAAAATTATCGAGGGTTTCTGAATCAATATTTTTGACGGAAGTCATTTCCAATTCGATACCATAGCGCTCAGAAAGAATCATTTCTGCAACAATAGCAGGAAAATCATCCTTGTTTGGAATTGCAAAAGATTCGATTGTCTTTAGATTTGGTTTAATAAAAACATTTAAAAACGGCGAATATCCATCAATAGCAAAAGCAGGACCATTAATAATTCTGAAATCAGCTTCTTTAGTTCCTAATCCATAAGCTAATGGAGAACCAAGCACTGCATCGACAGAATTATTCAACAACATGTCTCGGCATTGTTTTTCGCTTGTTTTTATTAATTGAACGTTGAATTTTTTTGCTGCTTCTTCTGCATTTTCGAGCAGCGGTGAATATATTTGATTGTCTGGTACTGCAATTTTAATCATTTATGTCTCACTTTTCAAATAAAAAATATATGACGGATAATATATGTAAAAATATTTAAAACATAATCGAAATAATTAGTAATATTCCTAAAATTGAAAAACTAATTGTTTAAAATCATTATTAGATGAATACAATTCATTAAGAGAATTGAAAGGGATATTTGGAAGTTTAGCGATAGCAGAGTAATTTTTTTTAAAATTAAAACTCGCAAAAAGAAATAAAATTCCTAAAGCAAGAAAAATTGAGCCCAGAATCATATTTGTAACCCAAAGAGAAAATTAAAACTCGTAATCTACAGATTTAGATTCTTCTCTTACAGATTTGATAAAATCAACAACGCGCAGATGTTCGGGATGAACAGCGTAAGTATTAAGATCATCAAGATTATCAAATTCAGCAACTAAGCCGACATCAAAAGAGCGGTCGGATCTAAGAACGTCAATTCCGGTTTCAAATTTGCGAATCACATTGATCAAAGCAGGCAATTCGTCGAGCATATTTTTAATTTTGACAGCATTTTCGGCTTTAGTAGCGCCTTGAGCAAAATCTTTGAGCTTAAAAACAACAATATGTTTAATCATTATTCATTTCTCCGGGAATTTGGAAACCTGGCTCAGTGGGAGCTTTTTCGCCTTTATCTTTAAAGAAATAGAAATAGAAGAAAAATACTTCAGGGATAGTCAATAAAACTAGTGAGAGAGTATCTCTATTAAAATAAACAGTATTCCATTTGTCGGGATAGATCTGATAGGCGAGAGTGCCGGTCAATCCCCAACCGATTACAAAAACAAGTGCGAGCAAGCCTAATCCCAAAAAACCATCCTTAAGGCTTCTTTTCTGCCAATTTTTTGTAAAAGCATATAGTGCACCGGCTATATGCAATTGAAATATAAATAGTTCTATCATTTTTTATTTATTTCTGCTATATTTGCAAAAAATTTAAATTATGAATTTTTACAAAAATCACCAGGCAAATTATGGAAAAAGCAGAAGATTTCCGAATAGTTTTTGTATCTATTGACGGCAGCCCCGAACAAAGGCAGATAGCAAGGCATTTAATTGAAAAGAAATTAGCTGCATGCGTATCAATTTTTCCTAGCGTTGAATCAATTTATGAATGGGAAGGCAAAATTGAAAATTCTAATGAAGCGATCATGATGATTAAGACTCACATAAGCAAATTAGAAGCGATCGAACATGAAATCAAATCGCTGCATAATTATGAAACACCTGAAATAATATCAATTAATATAAATGAATCATCTCTTAAATATATGAATTGGATGAAAGAAATCTTGAAAATATAGAAAGGAGCTAATATGAAATCCAAAGACAAATACGTGCTCTACAAAGCCCAAGAAGGTAGTCCAACAATCAAAGACTGGCGGGAAGATGAGCGCCCGCGAGAGAAACTTTTGATGAAAGGGGCAAAAGCATTAAGCGATGCTGAGCTTATAGCTATTCTTTTGGGAAGCGGCACCAAAGGCATTTCTGCTGTAGATGTAGCAAGAAATTTATTAATGAAATTTGGTGAATTATCAAAATTGGCATTCAGAGATTTGAGTGAATACCACTCTATAAAAGGAGTTGGAAAGACAAAGGCGGTTAAATTGGCAGCTGCTTTTGAAATAAGCAAAAGAGCCAGGGCTGAAGATTATCTTAGCAAGAAAATTATAAGAGGACCTGAAGATATTGCTTCAATTTATATTCCAAGATTTATGGGAAAAATGAACGAATCATTCATGGTATTGTTATTGAACGCATCCAATCAGATAATAAGAGAAGTAGTAGTCAGTGAAGGTATTTTGAATTCAAGTTTGGTACATCCCCGAGAAGTATTCAGGATGGCAATCACAGAGATGAGTGCATCGGTATTTCTATTGCACAACCATCCATCTGGAAACACAGAGCCTTCGCGTGAAGATATAAATATCACTCGAAGGCTGGTAGAAGCAGGCAAAACAATAGATATAAAGGTAATAGATCACCTAATAATAGCAGGTGAAAACTATACAAGCTTTGCCGAAATGGGTTTGCTTTAGTCTAAAAGATGAAGATTGAGCAAAGTCTTTACGACTTTATCTTTATCAATTGGTTTGACTAAATAGCCTTCAGCTTGATTTTTGAAAGCACTTTTGATATTATCGTAGTCGTCCAAAGCAGTAGTCATAATAATTTTAACAGCATCGAGACCGACAATACCATTTTCAGCTTCAATTTCTCTAATACGATTAAGCACAACCTGACCATCCATTTCGGGCATCATAATATCCAGGAAAATTACTTCGTATGGTTTATTTAGGTTGAAAGCTTCAGTAAAAAGCTCAAGAGCTTTTTTCCCATCTTCGGCAATTTCACAATCGCCGAAAGATGACATAATTTCTTGCATAACCTGGGAAGTAATATAATCATCTTCTACAATTAAAGTTTTCACAGCCCACTCCTTATAATTAAATCAAATTCTCTTTAAAATAGTTAATTAGAATGTTTACTTCTTTTTCGAGAAGTAAAAGCACTTTTGGGGCGCTATCAGCCATTTTGGCTTTTCCAATTTGTTCCATTGCTTTTAGTAATTCAACTGATCGTTCAGCACCAAAATTACCAAATTCCGATTTCATTTTATGCGAGTATTTTACTATATCTTCAAAATTATTATCTTCAACTGATTTGCGCAAATCAATCATTTCTAAAGGAACATTATCAACAAAATATTTAGATAATTTTTTTAAAACATCCTTATTATGATTAATTGAAATCATTAAATTAGTTAAATTAACGGTTTCGGCATTATGATATTTTGATTTTTTAATTTGATAATACGAATTGAGCACCTTATAAATTTCGCCCCATTTGAATGGTTTGCTAATAAAACCATCACAACCGGCTTCTTTAGCATCGGTTTTGGAATGCTCATCGTCGTGGGCTGTTAGGCTGATTATTGGTGTTCGTATCAGTTGATTATCTTTTTCAATTTTTCTAATTTCAGAGGTAGCTTGCAATCCATCCATGCCAGGCATCTGAATATCCATAAATATTAGATCGTAGGCAGTAGTTTTAAATTTATCGATAGATTCTTTGCCATTGTTTGCCAAATCTACTTTACAATTTTTCTTAAGCAATGCTTCATTGATTACTTGCTGATTTATTATACTATCTTCCACAACAAGTATACTAAGATTAAAATCGGGATAAGTATCAGCAATATGAGCAAGGCTATTATCAGAAACCGTATCAATTAATTTAGAAGATGAATCGCTTAATTCTAATTGAATTGAAAATTCGAAAGAAGAACCGACATCGGGAACGCTATTGCATACAATTTTGCCATTCATCATTTCAACAATTTCTTTGGATATAGCAAGCCCTAGACCTGTGCCACCATATTTCCTTGTCAAAGTATTATCGATTTGGCTAAAGCTTTGGAACAAGCGTGATACTTTTTCAGGTTCTATTCCGATGCCTGTATCTTTAACCATAAATTCGAGTTCTACCATTCTATCTTTTTGATTTAATTTTTGAACAGTAAGCTCAACATATCCATCTTCAGTAAACTTAATAGCATTACCCAACAAATTAATTAACACTTGTTGAATTCTGTTTGAATCGCCGAAGAAAAATTCAGGAATATCATTAGTTAAGTGTAATTTAAATTCTAATCCTTTGCTAGCAGCGATAGAGAAAAGCATATCATAAGTATGATTTAGCATTTCTCTCAGGTTGAACACACGATGATCAAGAGTGAGCTTACCGGTTTCAATTTTAGACCAATCGAGCAGGTCATTGATAATATTGAGTAAAGTATCTGCAGAATATTTAACAATATTGAGGGCACGACGTTGTTTTTCATCGATATTAGAATCGAGCAAAATGCTTGTCATGCCGAGCACACCATTCATTGGAGTGCGTAGTTCATGAGTAACTTTAGCAAGGAACAAGCTTTTAGCTTTGTTTGCAGCTTCTGCAGCTTCTTTAGCTTTGATCAAGTCTTGTTCTGTTTTTTTACGAGTTTCGATTTCGCTTAATAATTTTTGGTTTATCGATTCAAGAGCCGAAGTACGTTCTTTAACTTTTTGTTCGAGTTTCTCATTATACTTAATGAGGTTATCTTCTTGAATTTTTTTAACAGTAATATCTTCAGACACCTGAACGTATTTAGGTTCGAGAGATTCATCATTATAGATGAGAGAGCAAGCAGAACTAACCCAGAAAGAGTCGCCATTTTTCATTTTGACAGGTAATTCGCCCTGCCATTCGGAAAATTCATTTACAGCTTTATGATAGGCAGAATAACCATCAAAATCATAAACTTCGAGAAGTTTGATATTATTACCGATCAATTCTTCCGGATCGAAGCCAGTCCTATCGCACAGCGCCGGGTTGGCATATTCGATAATTCCATTTTTATCAAAAATCAAAACAAAGCTCAAGCTATGCTCGACAGCACTTGAAAGTACTTTTAGTCTATCTTCTTGAAGTTTAAGTTGACGTTCGATTAGAATAGTACTCGAAACATTTTCGAGCACAGTAATCATTTGTTCTTTTTGAACAGGTTTGATAATATAGCTATTAATACCAAGCTCGATAGCTTCGAGCAAGACAGATTTATTATCGAAAGCAGTAGTAAGAATAATAGGAACCCGAGAATTAATACGGCGAATATATCTAGCCATATCCAAACCATTCATGACAGGCATACCAATATCGCTGACGATAATATCGGGGCTATGCTCTTTAAAAACTTCTAAGCCTTCCTGACCGTTTTCAGCCATAAAAATATTCTGAAAGTAGCCTTTAAGTATAGTGCTAATAAATACACGAGAAGGCAAGTCATCTTCGACGACTAAAATATTCAGAGGAATTTTTATGTTAAGATTTTCACTCATATTACTTTTTATTAACAAGTTTCATTAAACCATTAGAAATATCATCAAGGTGCATTTGTTGATCGACAGCACCAATATCCCAAGCAACTTTAGGCATACCATAGACAACACAAGAGGCTTCATTTTGGCCAATAGTGCCGGCTCCGGCTTCACGCATAGCTTTAAGCCCTTGCGCGCCATCATTTCCCATACCAGTAAGAATAACTCCAAAAGCATTTGCGCCCACATGTTGGGCTACAGAAAACATAAGAACATCGGCAGAAGGGCGATGCCCGTTTACTTTTTCATCTTGATTGAGAGCAACTTTGTATTGACCGCCAAAGCGAACAACTTTCATATGGAAATCGCCAGGAGCAATAAGCACTCTTCCGGTGATAATTCTATCACCATCTTCTGCTTCTTTTACTTGCATCATAGATAATTCATTAAGCCTATCGGCAAAAGTTTTTGTAAAGCCTTTTGGCATATGCTGAACAATAACTATTCCCGGAGTGGAAGGCGGAAGACGTTCGATAACTTTACGAATGGCTTCAGTTCCGCCGGTAGAAGCACCAATAGCAATTACTTTATCAGTAGATTCAGAGAGAGCACTAGAGCCGTCAGCATCTTTTTTAGCGATATTATCTTCAATTCTTTTATTTTTCCAATGAGCAACATTGGCAGTGGAAGCAATTTTAACTTTAGTCCTCAGCTCCATCATCATATCGTTGAGCCCACGAGCAACGTCAGTAGCTGGTTTAGGAACAAAATCGACAGCACCGGATTCGAGGGCTTGAATAGTAATTGCTTTGCCTCTTTGAGTAAGAGAGCTAACAACAACGATAGGCAGAGGATACTGAGGCATCAATCTTTTAAGAAATTCAATACCGTCCATTTTCGGCATTTCAATATCGAGAGTCAAAACATCGGGCTTAAGTTTGACAATAAGGTCGCGCCCGATATAAACATCGGGAGCAGTGCCGACAACCTCGATACCGGGGTCGGCAGAAAGCCCTTTTGAAAGTATATCTCTAACAAGTGCCGAATCATCAATAATAAGAACGCGTATTTTTCTTTTTAACATTTTACTCAATTACCTTTCAATCATTTTTTATATAGGGCAGGTTTAATATAATCATAATCTGTTTTATCTCTATTGAGAGTTTCGGAATGCCCGATAAACAGATATCCGCCTCTAACCGTTAAATTATAAAACTTACGAACTAAATTTTCGCTAGTTTGATTATCAAAATAAATCATTACATTTCGACAAAATATGCAATCGAATTGCTTTT
>CAZBNQ010000014.1:0-19409 GCA_964493035.1 uncultured Hyphomicrobiales bacterium
TTTACTTAATGTTTTTATAATTTGAAAACGTCTTATTACTCTCGAGTGTCGACCGACCTAGTCGGGCGGGGTGGATATTCTTCTGTTTTGGGTATATTAAGAATCCACCCCGTCAAGCTCCGCTTGACACCCCTCAATGAGGGGAATTGGCTCCTGCTCTTGTTCTTCCTGGTTTTACTTAATGTTTTTATAATTTAAAAACGTCTTCATTACCCTCTTGAGGGTCGACCGACGCAGTCGGGCGGGGTGGATATTCTTCCTTTTTGGGTATTATAAGAATCCACCCCGTCAAGCTACGCTTGACACCCCTCAATGAGGGGAATTGGCTCCTGCTCTTGTTCTTCCTGGTTTTAGTTTTGTTTATTCTTAAATAAAACGGCTTTTATTTATAACTTTGTTAGAGTTAATGAATAAAAGCCGAATTTATAAGTAATATCTTCTATTATTAGTATATCAATTTGAGATACTAATATACTTTTATAGTGGTTACTTTGCCTTGTTTTGTAGTAACAATTAATCCAACAAAACCAAATTTGTGATTTGTAACGTAAACAACTTTATCAAATACAGGATCATCAAGTTTTTCTTCAGTTTTAATTGACTTAACATTAAGAAAACCAATATTCCAATCTTCGGTAGTAGCTTTTGAAGTAACAGTGCGAGTATGCTTTTTACCATCATCATCAATAAATTCGTATTTGTCTCCTACTTTGCAATCATATTTGACAATAGTAAAAGGACGACTTTCTTTGCCTTTGCTATAAACAAAACCTTGAATTCCTTCGCTTGTTACTTTATTTTTAAGTTCAAAAGAAACTTTTATATTGTTCATATTGCTAGTATCGAGAGTACCATTAAAAAGTTTAACGTAAGAATCGATAGCTTGCAACTTAAGTGATTGTGGTAAAGAATAAGTTCCATACATAGTATCAAGTTTTCTAAAAGTTTCAAGATCGAGTTCGAATTTACCTTTGGTAGTAACGATGCCATTATCGTTTTTAGCAACCCAAATAGAATCATTTAAATTGTTTAATTGTTCAACGTAGCTTGAACCAAGGCTAATAGACATGCCATAAGTATAGCCAGGTTTGGTATATTCCAAATCTGTGCTGCCACCAATTTCGTTAGGTCCGAGACTTGATTCCTCATTGCAAGAATTGAGTGAAAATACTGCAGCAAAAGCAATAATAATTAGAAACAATTTTTTCATATATCCTCCTGTGAAAACGAAATTTAAACCAAAATAATAAAAATAAAATATACTTGCAAAAAAATAGTCAAGTCTAACAGAATATTAATTGAGAAGGGAAATTATGAAAAGAATATTAGTGTTATTACTTGGATTAATAGGGTGTTCGAGCAATTATCCACCATTGGAAGTAGTTCCTTATGTAGATTTAAATAAGTATATTGGAAAGTGGTATGAAATAGCATCATTCCCACAATCGTTTCAGGCAGGTTGCAATTGTTCTACTGCCGAATATACAATTAGTGAGGAAGGATATATAAAAGTAATAAATAGTTGCAGGCTCGATAGTGCAAATGGAAAATTAAAACAAGCAGAAGGCAAAGCATTCGTCATTGATGGTACAAACAATGCAAAACTAAAAGTACAGTTTTTTTGGCCTTTTAAAGGCGATTATTGGATAATTGATTTGTCTTCCGACTATTCTTATGCTGTGGTTGGTCATCCAAATAGAGAGTATTTATGGATATTATCGAGAACTCCTAAAATGGATGAAAATATTTACCAGTCAATTTTAAACAAAATTGCTGAAAAAGGTTTTGACTTGAAAAAACTGAATAGAACCAATCAAGAATGTAATAAATAAAGAATAATTTAAAAAAGTTCTTGTATGAAAAAAAAAATTACAATAGTTTACATTTTTTTACGGTAAAATATTGTGAGGATTTATAATTGATACAGATTATCCATATAAATATTGGTGAGAAATGAGAAAATCGCCTTACAATGCTACGGTTACCGGAAAAATTATGCTTACTCCGGATTTGATGATTTTGAGAATCAGAACAGATGAACCAAGAGACGAATTTAAAGCAGGTCAGTTTACAACAATAGGATTGCTCGCTTCTGAGCACAGATCGCCCAATTCGGTTATACCACTGGATTCGGTCAATCCTGATTCATTAATCCAAAGAATGTATTCGATAGCTTCGGCAAAAAATGAAACTCGAGATTTTGAATTCTATATCAGTCAAGTAAAATCAGGACAATTGACTCCAAGACTATTCAATTTGTCGCAAGGTTCCAGAATATGGGTTGATGATAAAATTCAAGGTATATTCAATCTAAACGAAACTCCAAAAGACTGTAATATAGTAATGGTGGCTACAGGCACAGGATTAGCTCCATATATATCTTTTTTGCGCTCACATGTAATGGAACACAAAGAGATAAAATTGGCTGTGATTCATGGTGCAGCTTACCCTTGGGATTTAGGCTATTGGAGCGAATTGACATTTATTAAAAATGCATTTAGCAATTTCTATTATTTCCCAACTTTGCTAAAGCCGGATGAAACTTGGACCGGGCTCACAGGATATATACAAAAACATCTTGATGCTGGTATTTTGGAAATGGTTGGTATTGAGGTTGATCCATGCAAAACACATTTTTATCTTTGTGGCAATCCTAAAATGGTTGAGTCTGTAACCGAATTTTTGGAGCGTCATAGCTATACAAAACATTGCACTGAAAAGCCTGGTGCTCTCCATGTGGAAGAATATTAATTTTTTAATGAAATTTTCTAAGGTATATGATGATTAGTAATATTAAACGATGGAATAAGATTTTTTTACTTTTTTTGGGAATGGCATTTACAATTAATAGTTGCATTATCGTAAAAGAAAAAGCTGTGGAAGATGACTTCGTACCATCGGTAAACTTAAGCCCTAAGCCTGAAATACCAATGTCTGAAACTATTATTTGGTCAAAAAAAGGTGATATTACTTCAAATATACCCGAAGGTTGGTTTTTTGTAGATTTAGATAATAAAATTTCTTCTGATATTATTGCTACTGCGGTCAATCCGGATTATTCTCTAAGTTGTATTTTTACTTCAATCAAGAAACAAGACAATTTAGAGCAAGTGTTCGATAAAGAAGGATTACTCGGGCTTGCAAGGCTCAGTCTTGCCAAGCATGATAAAAAGACAGCAGGGTCAGTCAAATTGATTGGAAAATATCAGCCTGTGCAGATGGGTAATAAGAGTTTTGTTAGATATTCATTTTCTAATTCTGGTGGTGCTTTGGTAGCTCATGCTGCTGTTTTTGCTTCTTCCATTGGTGAATTTTATGAAGTGGCACTCATTCCTATGGAAATTACAGGAAAAGAAGTACCGACTAAAGAGGATGTTGATAAAATTTTTAGATCGATTTTGACTTCCATACAGTATTGATTCATTAGAAAATTGCAAAAATGGCTTTAATAATATTCTTATTAAAGCCATTGACATTTTTAAAGGAACTAGTACTATACCGGTTCGCCAAATTTTTCGGGATAGGGCGGAAGCGGTAAAGAATCAGGAATTCCCATAAGTGGAAAATCTTTTCTAAGTGGATAGATCGGCTCTCCTGAGTCTGGATCGACGTAATCTTCAGGCATATAAAATCTTCTCAAATCAGGATGATTTTTAAATTTTATACCGTACATATCAAATGTTTCGCGTTCGTACCAATCTGCACTTTCCCAAACCGAGCAAACAGAATCAATCTCACAAATGGATTCTTCGACTGATACTTTGATTCTGACTCTATTTTTATAAGCATTAGACCACAAGAAATATACAACTTCAAAACGAGGAAGTTTATTCATCCAATCAATTGCGGTAATATCTATCAACATGTCAAAAGAAGTTTGTGAATTTGTTTTTAATTCCTTGCAAACTTCAATAAGTTTTTCTTTTTTAACGATTAATGATAATTGATTGCGATGTATATAGCTTGTAACATCATTATCAATAGCTTTAGCGATTTCAATTATCTTATCAAATCCGTCAGTCATGTTTCAACCAATATTATTTCAAAAATCAAATGGTAAAGACTTATAATTAGTTAAAATATTATTAAGTAAATAAGATTTATTTTAAAGAAATCTTGCCGCTATTTTCGATAACAATACTATTGTTAGGAAAATCAGTTTCGGAGAGTTTTTTAATTTGTTTTATTGCTCTTATTTCTTCGTCATAAACCGGATAGCCTTTAGTTTTTTGGCGAGTTGGGATAATAAATCCGGAAACGAAATTGCCTCGATTATCAACTTTCAATTTCAAAATTGGTGCAATACCATTGAGCCCGCTAATATTGAAACTACCATTAGTACAAAAATTACCCAAGCTATAAGCAATTAATTTTTTATTATAAAGTTCAATTGCACGAGGCACATGCGGACCATGGCAAATAACTACATCAGCACCGAGATCGACAGCCCAATGAGCTAATTCAATTGGATTGCCTCTGTTCTCGCCTAAAAAAATTTCTTCATTACCGGATAAATTAGAGAAACGAGTGCCTTCGCCGCCAATATGCAAAGATAGGATTACAATGTCGGATTCATCCTGAATTTTTTCTATAATGGTTTTGCATTTTTCGCGATTATGAATGCTTATAATCCCTTCGTTTGTGCCAAAAGCTGTGAAACCAATTTTTAATCCTTTGATAGTATTTATAGAATATTCTTTCGATTCAAAACCTGCAAAAGATTTGCCGCTCTGATTGAGTAAATTGAGAGTTCTTTGCCTGCCAATTTCTCCAAAATCGCCGCTATGGTTATTTGCAATAGAAAAAGTATTGAATCCAACATCTATCAAATTGGCTAAATATCTTTCGGGGATTCGGAAGCGATAGCATTTACTACTATCAGAACAATTTTTTGGAGTGCCTCCTGAGTCAAGCAATACTCCTTCTAAGTTACAAAAAAGTATATCTGAATTTGAAAAATACTGTTTTACATTTTGAAACAAAATTGCACAATTATCAGGCAATTTATTATTTGCAGGGAAATTGCTACCGGGCATAACATCTCCCACAGCGCAAATACTTATTAAACTATCTGAAATTAGGCTGTCTGAACGGATCAATGATTTATTGGCAGAATTATTCTTTTTGTTCTTTTTGCCTTGGCATTCAGAATTTCCAAAAAAAATAAAAATAACAATTAAAGATAATGAAATCAGCACAATAGTAGATATTATCCATTTTTTCATATTTTACAAATCATTATATGATAAATATAGAAGTAAACAATACTTATGCCAATTTCACAGAAAAATAAAACTTTGTGCCCACTCCTAATTGACTTTCAACACGAATAGACCCGCCGAGTTTCTCAGCAAATTCTTTGCAGATAATAAGCCCCAAACCAGTACCTTTTTCGCCGGCAGTTCCATCCGAACTTAGTTTGCTATCTATCCTAAAAAGTTTATTTTTAATATCTTCAGACATCCCAATACCATTATCTTGGACAGATACTTCTAGCATTTCTTCATTTACTTTCAGTGAATCAATCAAAATACAACCATCAGCCGGAGTAAATTTAATTGAATTATTAAGCAAATTTCTAAGAATTGTATTAAACAAATTAACGTCGACTTTAATATCTACATCTTGAGTTTTATCAACAATTGATATGCGTTTATTATTTGCCAAATGACTTAAAAGAGAAATATTTTGATCTACAAGAATTTTAATCGGCGCATTTACTTCATAATAATCGATATGATTTCTTTGGGCACGAGACCAAGTCAATAAGTTTTCGGTTAATTTATAAATATTAGAAACAGAATTCTTTAAATCATCGAGAGATTCTTTTTGTTCTTCAGAAGAAAAATCATCGAAATTTTCGGATAATAATTCAGCAGTATTCATGGCAGAAGAGAGAGGTCCACGCAAATCATGTGCAATAATCGAAAAAAACTTATCCTTTGTAGCATTTAGGTTGGAAAGCTTAATTTCAGATTCTTTCAATTTTTTATTAAAAGCTCTGGTCTGCCTGAATCTAAAAAGTATAACTAGTAAAATAATAACAATAAGAATAGTTAAAATAAGATAGATATTAAGAATATGCTCGTTATCTTTTAGCTCAATATCTTGAGTTAGTTGAGTGTATCTAAGCTGAGCAATTTCTTTTTCCTGAGTTTCTGATTTCATTTTCATAGCCATATCGGCTAGTTTTCGATTGAAATTATCAGAATAAAGCTCAGCACTAAGTTTAATAAATTCTTGTGAATAGAAATAAGCTTCTTTATAATTAGCTAATTGATATAAAATATCAGCGATTTTCCTGTAATATTCTGGCAAGTCATCTTTAATATTATACTTTTTAGAAATTTGAATAGCTTCAAATATTGAATTATAAGCCTTTTTGAAAATTCTTTGATTATAGTAGTAAAGTGATTTTGTATAGAAGAATTTAATTCTAAGTAATTCATCTTTTTCTAAGGCAATGTGGTTTTCGGCATGTTGTAGGATTTCATTAGCTTTGGCAAAATCATTTTTACCAATATAAATAGCAGCATAATGAAGAAGAACAGTGTTTATACCATGATTATCATTAAAATTTTCAAATATAATGAGAGCAGGTTTTAAAACAGCTAAAGCATGTTCAGGAGTATTAAGGTGTATGTAGCAATTTGCAAGATTGGCATATAAATAAGCTTTTCCAAGTGAATCTTTAGGTGCACCAATATCAAGGCTATTCAAGTAATAAGTCAAAGCTTCTCTATATTTGCCCCATTTCATATAAAGATTAAGAAGGTTGTTCGAATAAATTTGATAAGAAGCATTATCATGAATGAAACTAGAAATTTGTCCAGCTCTATCGAGATAATCAAGTGATTTATCGTAATTACCATTACTTTGTTCGATTGCTGCAATATTCAACATGGATTTGATTTGTAAGGGATAATTAAATCCTTTGACTGCAAAATTAACAGCTTTAAAATAGTATTTCAAAGCATCAGCATATTTATAATTATTATCCAAAAAATGGGCATAGTCGAAATAAGCAATAGACTTTTGTGAATCATTGCCTATTTCGTCAGCAAATTTCACAGCATATTCAGCGTAAAACTGCGCATCTTTATGCTTTTTTTTAATTAATTCATCAACAATAACATGTAGCTTAGATAATTGAAGACTATCATCAATAAATTTATTTCGAATTATTGCATTAAATTCGTTTTTGTAATTTTGAGCTAAGCATATATAAAAGCAACTGCTTAATATGATAGCCATTCCGATTATAATTTTCATTTAATAAAGTAAAAATTAATTGTTAAAGTATTCAAAATACTAATATAAGCAAACTTAATTAGCTAATATATTAGTTTTGAGTTAAAGAAAAATAATTTAAGGTAAATTAGAAAAAAAATTACAAAAAACAAGAAAAAAAGAAAGTAAAAATAAAATTATTTCCATGTAATATAATAGTTTAAAGCAAGCGTCGTCGAAAAAATATGACGTTGTAACAAAATTAAACCTTATTGCATTTCTCTTGTCAAATGGGTTATCGAAATAATAATATTAAACAAATTTAAAGGAGTTCTTATGAAAAAGACACTTTTAGCAATGTTCGCAATCGTCGCTATGATTACATTAGCATCATGCGATAAGGTTGGAGTAACAGATCCTGTCAGTTCACAATCAGCAGACAGATTCGAAAACGTAAATTATATGCTTCCAACAACATCGACAGAAGTTGGCGATATTTATGAAGCTACAGAATCACAAGCAATCGGTCTATATTGCCCGGTAGAAGATATGAAAATGACAGGTCCAAATGACGATCGTAGAGGCGGACGCCCAGATGACAAAGGTATGAAACCAGGACGCCCAGGCAAAGGTCCTGAATTCTTTAACTTAGGCAGAGTTTTGAAAGCTTTACAATTGACAGACGAACAAAAAACTCAAGTTGAAGGCTTTATGCAAGCTTACAAACTTTGTGTTGAAGAAAACAGACTTTTGCTCCGCAATGCTCAGATGGACATCATCAAAGCTGCAAACACTCAAAGATTAGCTATCATCGCTGATTTGAAAGCTGGTACTATTACTCGTGAAGAAGCTATGACTCAATTGAAAGCTTTGAACGAAGCTACAAGAACAGCTATCCAAAATGATCCAACAATCCAAGCTGCTTTGACTGCTATCAAAGCTTGTGAAGAAACTTTTATCACTGCAATCAAGGGTATCTTAACTCCTGAACAGTTAACAAAATTTGAAACTTACCTTGCTAATCGCAAAGTGTAATTTCATTAAAATGCAATTTGCATTTTCACAAACAACAAGTTAAGCAGCCGGCACTAAGCCGGCTGTTTTTTTTTTTGGCTTCGCTTTTGCATTTATTATAGGGCATGCAATTTAATTAAGTACTTTTGCTTGAATTATGGTCTGAAAATATTATATAATTATTGTAATATTATAGACTTATAGAAGGATTAAAGACTGCATGCAGAATATTTAGTTTAAAATTATTATATAAATATATGGCTAAAAATAGACAATTGGCGATAATGAACAATCCGACTGTGAGCAAAGTCAAGGATACAGTAGTTCCAATAGCAAAAAATAATAAAGATATTTTGCTAGCCGGCGGTATTCTTATGGTTATTGGATTATTGATTATTCCACTACCGCCTTTTATGCTCGATATGTTTTTGGCTTTGAGTTTGGGAATTTCAGTTCTCATTTTGTTGATCTCAGTATATATGAGAGCACCTTTAGAATTTTCTTCATTCCCAACTGTATTGCTAATTTCAACTTTGTTTAGACTTGGATTGAACGTAGCTTCTACTAGATTGATACTCGGCGAAGCTCATGCCGGAAATATAATTGAGGCATTTGGTACTTTTGTGATCAAAGGCAATTATGTAGTCGGGGTGATCATATTTATCATTTTGCTTGTAATTAACTTTATAGTAGTGATCAAGGGTTCGACTCGTATTGCGGAAGTGAGTGCCAGATTTACTTTGGATGCTTTGCCTGGCAAGCAAATGAGTATTGATGCCGACCTTAATGCCGGATATATTGATGAGCAGACTGCTCGCAAGCGAAGAGATGAACTTTCGAGAGAGTCTGACTTCTTTGGGGCTATGGATGGTGCAGCCAAATTTATCAAGGGTGATGCTATCGCTGGTATGATAATAACTGCTGTTAATATTATTGGTGGATTTGCGATTGGTATTCTTCAGTTTGATATGCCTTTTGCCGAAGCAGCAGCAACTTATACTATTTTGACTATTGGTGAAGGCTTGGTAGCTCAAATTCCTTCTCTTTTAGTATCTGTTGCCGGCGGTTTGGTGGTTACACGTTCTGCAGGAACTGATAATCTTGACGCTGAACTTACAACCCAATTTGCATCTAAACCAAAGCCTTTGGCTATTACTTCTGTCGGACTTATGGTTGTTTCTTTGCTTCCGGGTTTCCCTTTTCTACCATTTTTCTTTTTGGCTGTGGTGCTTGCCGGATTAGCTTTCTATCGCTATAGAAAGATTAAAGAAGAAGCCGAAGAAGCTTTGGTTCAGGAATTGCAAACTGCCGAAGAACCTAAGAAAATTGAAGAGCAACCGGTCGAAGAATTACTCAAGGTAGATCCTGTTGAAATTGAACTTGGGTATAGTCTCATTCAGTTAGTCGACGAAACTCAGGGTGGGGATGTATTTAAGCGTATCACTAACGTTAGAAGGCAATTAGCAACCGAGCTTGGAATTATTCTTCCACCGGTGAGAGTGAGGGATAATTTACAATTAGAGCCTGAAGAATATGTTGTTAAGATTAGGTCTAATGAATTGGCTCGCAATAAATTGTTCCCTAATATGTTGCTGGCAATGAATCCCGGTAATGCTGATGGCGCCCTGACTGGAATGGATGTTACTGAGCCTGTATTTGGACTTCCGGCTACTTGGATTAATATGAATGAGAGAGAAAATGCTGAAATTATGGGATATACTGTTGTAGAAGCAGCTACTGTTTTGACTACTCATCTCACTGAACTCTTGCGCCGTAATGCAGATAAGCTTCTTACAAGGCAAGATGTGAAACATTTGATTGATAATCTTAAGGATGAATATCCTGCAATATTAGAAGAAATTAGCACAGAAGGACTTCAATTGTCTGTAATTCAGAAAGTATTGCAAAATCTTTTATCTGAAAGTATTCCAATTAGAGATTTGCCAATGATTCTCGAAGCTTTATTGGAATATTCTAAAGTAACAAAGAATGTAGATGTATTGACTGAATATGTAAGGCATAATCTGAGCGAAACTATTAAAAAATTATTCCAAGATTCAAATGGTGTGATACATGCAATAGCATTAGATCCTCATATCGAAGATAGGATGACTTCTGCATTGCAAGCAAATGGAGGATCCAATCTGGCTCCATCTCTAGGCCTTTCGCCGGAATATTTGCAGATGATGAATAAGAGTTTGACTGATGCTATTGATGAAATTACCATAGCGGGCTATCTTCCTCTAATCATTTGCTCGGCTCAAGTAAGACCATATCTTTATAGAATGATACACAATTCGTTCCCGATGGTGAATGTAATTAGTTTCACTGAGCTTCCGGCTGATACTGATATAGAAATTCATGGTCAGGTGATGGTCTAAAAACAATAATGGTTAATAAACAAAGAGGTGTCTTAAATAAATTTTGGACACCTCTTTTTGTTTAGAAATTTGAGAAGTTATTTTTCAATAATAATAGTTACCGGACCATCATTTATAAGCTCTACATCCATCATAGCTCCAAAAACACCTTCCTGAATCAGAAGATTTGTTGAGCTTTTGAGCGTATTCATAAACTGATCATAAATTGGTTCGGAAACTTCAGGAGGAGCAGCATCAGTATAGCTTGGTCTGAAACCTTTGCGAGCATCAGCATATAGAGTGAAATTGGAAATGACTAATATACCGCCATTTATATCAGTTACTGATAGATTCATTTTGTCATTTTCATCATTAAAAATTCTAAGATTCAATAACTTATTGCACATCCAATCAATAGTTTTAGAATCATCATCATGAGTAATACCAAGCAAAACGAGCAAACCTTTTTGGATTTGCCCGTTGATTTTGCCATCAATAGTAACTTTTGCAGATTTAACTCTTTGAACAACAGCTTTCATTAAGACCCAATTCCTTTGTAATAAATGCCTGAGTTCAAAATTTCATTTTTATTAAGGCAATTTTTGCCATCAATCACTACTTTAATGTCATATTTATTGAGTAATTCTGCATCAATAGCTTTAAATTCATTATGATCGGTGCAAATAATCACAGCATAAGATTTTTCTAAAATTTCTTCCAGACTGGAAGTATTACTTTTATCAAGAAAATAAGGATCATAAATGAAAAGATCTGCACCTTTAGAAAGAAGAAGATTTTTAATTTTGATTGAAGGACTTTCGCGAATATCACCAACATTAGCTTTATAAGACAAGCCAAGCATACCAATTTTAGTACCTTTGACAGATTTTTCGCATTCATTAAGAGCATTAGTAAGCATTTTGATAGTATAAGCAGGCATAGAATTATTAATTTCGCGTGCTAATTTCAAAAACTTATGATCGAATCCACTTTTGCTTGCTCTTTCTATTAGATAATAGGGATCGACCGGGATGCAGTGCCCACCAACTCCACAGCTAGGATAATGAGGCATGAAGGCAAAAGGCTTGTTGGAAGCACCTTTTATTACAGTCATCAGATCAATGCCTAAAACATCAAAAGATTTTGCTAATTCGTTTACAAAAGCAATATTTATATCTCTGAAAGTATTTTCGATTATCTTAGTAGCTTCAGCAGTTTTCAAATCAGGCATTTCATTAATTTCGCCACTAATAAATTCACGATAGAAGTCCGCTAATACTTTTGTTGCGTCTGCCGAAGTAGAGCCAATATTTCTCGGGATATTATAAACATTCCATTTAGGATCGCCAGGATTAATTCTCTCTGGACAATGTGCTACATTAAAATCGATACCGGCTTTCATACTAGTGTTCTCTTCGAGAATAGGAATAACTATCTCATCGCAAACGCCAGGATTGATTGTAGACTCGATTACTACATAATTACCTTTATTTAAATATTTAGAAACAAAAGCAACCGCAGATTTGACCGGATTTAAGTCAGGGATATAATCATCGAGCACCGGAGTAGGCACACAAACAATAAAAATATCAGAATCTTCCAAAATCGAAGGGTCGGAAGAGATATTAAGAATAATATTTTTTATATCTTCGGAGCATTGTTTGTCATCAATAGGGCAGATGCCATTGCGAATGCTATCAATTTTGTTTTGATTCAAATCAAAACCGACAGCATCATGTTTTGTTTTTTTTGCAATTGCCGCCAAAAGAGGCAATCCAACATAACCAAGACCAATAACAGATACTTTCATTATCAACACTTATGTAATAAAATTACTAAATTGGATTTTTATTAAATCCGTACAAAATTACGAAAAATCGTTTGTATCAACTATATTTATTCAGTTTTATTTTGTTTTTTTTGTGATTGTTTTTTTCTAATTCTCATGTTTATCATTTCGACAATAAGCGAGAAGAAAACCGAAAAGTAGATATAACCTTTGGGCACGTGCTGATGAAATCCTTCGACTATCAGCATTACTGCAATTAAAATCAAGAAAGACAGAGCCAAGACTTGCAAAGTTGGATGAGAATTAATAAATCTGCTAACCTGCCCTGAGAAAAGCATCATAATGATAATTGCAATAATAACAGCAGTAATCATAATTGGTAGATGCTCAGTGAGTCCGACTGCAGTCAAAATCGAATCGAAAGAAAAAACAATATCAATCATTACAATTTGAGCAATAATAGCTGCAGCAGCAGTTTTTGCTTTTATATGATGAGTTTCTTCTTCGGCACTAACTTTTTTGTGTATTTCCATAGTACTCTTCCATAATAGGAAAAGTCCTCCCGCAGCAAGAATCAAATCTTTGCCACTTAGGTCAATACCGAACAAATTAAAAAGTGGATTTTGAAAATGTATGAGCCATGAAATACCGAATAAAAGCAAAATTCTGAAGATTAAGGATAGTGCAAGCCCTAAATTTCTGATTTTTGCTTGTTTTTCGCGAGGCAATCTATTGGTTAATATTGAAATAAATATAATATTATCGATACCTAATACAATTTCTAAAAATGCCAAGGTCAATAGTGCAATAAATCCATCTACACTAAATAAAGCTTCCAATTTTATTCCTTTAATAATTTAATCAAAACATAAATGCAATATAATAATATCAAAAAAATTAAAAAAAGTTTCATTCATTTATTAGTTTATTTCTAGTCTAAAAAATTATTTTGATAATTCGCAAAAAATATTATATTGCAATCGAAGATAATGAGGTGCTTATGGAAATTGATAATTTAATCGATAACAAGATTAGTAATGATGACTTGCTAAAAAAAATTGAACAATTAAAGAAAGAAAATGACGATCTCAATAGAGAAAATTCAAGATTGAAATCTGCTTTTAACTTTTTCCCGGATGTTTTGACAATTATTGATCAGGAGTGTAATATTATTTATACTTCCCATCCAAATTCAGTCGGTGAAATTGATAAAAGAATGCTCCATAAGTCCTTCTTAGATTTTATTTATGCTGAAGACAAAAGCAAAGTTAAGGATGCAATAGAAAGAATTAAAAATAATGAAAGCAATTTTGAACATATAGAATACAGAATAAGCTTTTTTTCGGGTATGACTATGTGGGTGGATAGTTCGTTTGCACCAAACAAGAATGAACCCGGTCTGATGTTGGTTGCCACCAGAGATCTAAGCAGCCAGAAGAAGAGAGAAGAAGAACTAAATCAGACTCAGAAAAAATACAGAGCAATATTTGAAGGCTCTAATGATGCTATTTTAATTATATCGGGCGAACAACTAGTTGATTGCAATCAGAAAGCTTTGCATTTGTTTGGATATGAAAATAAAGAAGAGTTTCTTAAATATTCAATTAGCGAAATGCATCCTGAAATTCAGCCAGACGGAAGAAGATCGCTTGATTATATTCGTGAGCTTGTCGATTATGTTTACGAAAATGGGTATACATCATTAAACTGGCTTTTTAGAAAAAAAGATAAATCTGATCTTCATGCTCGTATTGCAATCAATAGTTTTGAATATTCCGGCAAGTATTATCTTCAAGTAGCTGTTAGGGATATGTCTGATTTTATTCAAATCCAGCAGTCGATGCAGCAATCTGAGCAGCAATTAGATGTTATTTTGGATAATACACAGCAAATTTTTCTTCTGATTGATAAAAATTATAGAATTCAAATTTTTAATAGAGCTGCTTATCTATATGGAGAAAGAATTTTAGGGATTTATATTGAACCGGGCAAATCCGTTTTAGATTATATAAATGATGAATTCCTCCCTGATTTTATTAAGAATTTTAATTTGGCAGTCAATGGCAAACCATGTCATTCAGAAAGATATATTAATGGCAAAGATGGTAAGTCTTATTGGCTCAATTTCAATTATACACCTGTTTTTTCGGATGATGGACAAATACATTCCATTATTTATAATATACGCGATATAACCCAACAAAAGGAAGCAGAACTTAAGCTAAAACATTCCGAAGATAAGTTTAGGAAAATTATGGAGTTTTCTCCGGATGTTGTTACAATTCTAAATAAAGATATGAAATTAATATTTCATTCTGAAAGAGACTTGTCTTTGCTTGGATATAGCGTCGATGAGCTTAAAGATTCAAATCTTCAATTTGTAGCACATCCCGAAGATGTCGATCTGGTTAAAAATGTGATGTTTAGAGCAATAGAAAATCCCAATGAAATTGTTTCTGTTGTATATAGAGGTATGCATAAAAATGGAAGTTTCCTTTGGATTGAATCAAAAATTTCTAATCAATTAGATAATCCGGCTATTAAAGGAATTATAGTAAGTAGCAGAGATATTACCGAAAGAAAACAATATGAGATCGAACTCAAAAATTCAGAAGAAAGATTTAGAGTGCTATTAGATAATTCGCCATTAGCAATCTCAATTTCTCGCGAGTTTAGAGATGTTTATGTCAATGACGCATATTTAAAATTATTTGGTTATGATTCGATCGATGAGGCTTTGAATTGTACTATTTTTGATAAGATAGCTCCAGAATCTCGAGATTATGTGATAAGACATATGAAAGAGCAAGGAGAAAATGGAATTGTAAGATCTTATGAAATAATGGGCATGAAAAAAGACGGATCAAAGTTTGTTATGGAAGTGATTCCGGCTATTATCAAATTGTCTAATGGTTTCGAAGCTATTGCTTATTTTAATGATATTACAGAACGTAAGAAGTATGAACTCGAAAGAGATAAGTTTATTCAAGAGCTTCAGGCTTCTAATGATATGATTGAACAAGAATCGAGTAGAATTCAAAATTTGAATAGACGACTCGAAGAGTCTGAAAGAAAGCTAAAAGAATTAAATGATTCTAAAGATAAATTTTTCTCAATCATAGCACATGACCTGAGAAGTCCTATGACAGGATTTTATAGCATAGCCGATACATTATCAGATCACTTGGAGAGTTTAACTCAAGATGAAATTAAATCAATCGTTCAGAGTATTAAGACATCTGCGGAATCTTTGTTTGAATTGTTAGATACTTTGCTTACTTGGGCAAGAACTCAAATAGGAAGAATAGATTTTGAACCATTTTTGCTAAATCTTTATAATGAATCTGAAAAAGCAATTGAAATAGTATATGCCAATGCAGCAAATAAGAAAATTGATATATTAAATCAAATTCCGAAGAATTTGATGATTGAAGCTGATAAGTATATGTTGAATACAATTATTCGAAATTTATTGACTAATGCAATTAAATTTACTAATCCGGGTGGTTATATCAGCCTTAATGCTGCAGAAATCGGCTCATTAGAAAATCAATTTGATAGATTCATAGAAGTATCTGTTACTGATTCCGGTGTGGGTATTGAAAAAGTTGTTTTAGATAAATTATTCAAACTTGAGCATAAAATTAGTACTCGAGGTACTAAAAATGAGAAAGGCTCAGGATTGGGATTGATCCTTTGCAAAGAATTTGTAGAAAAGCATGGCGGCAAAATCTATGTTGAAAGCCAAGTTGGCGAAGGTTCAAGATTTAGATTTACTATACCGAAAGCTTAAACTAGATGGTTTAAAATTTTAAAATAATCGAGATAATTTTGGTAGACATATTTAGCTCCGTTGTTACGCAAAACATCGGAGTTTTTGTTATCAATACCGATAAAGTTAATATTAAGCTCTCTGCAAGCAGCTAAGTCCCAAAGCCCATCGCCAATATAAGTAATATTATCAGACTCGAGTGAAAAATTTTCTAAATCGATCAAATGTTTAATAATCTCAGATCTTTTTGGAGAAATATTGGCATTTGCGAACAAAAAATCACGGTAGTCGAGTCCGATAGAATCAAGTTTGATAATACCGGTACCATGCCAAGAGCCGGTAGCGATACCGATTTTAAAATTTTGATCTGCAGATAAATGTCGAATAAAATCGACAGCTCCAGGAATTTCCGTAAAGCTGTCTTTATTGGAACTATAAAAATTGAAGAAAGAATTTACAAAATGAAACTGCATAGCATCTTCGGAATCTTGCATAATTTGATATTTATCGGCAAGCAATTTAAACAAGCCGCTATCAGTGCCGCTACTCACAATTTTTGCATTTTCCCATTCTTCATCACTCAATTGCAAATCGAACAAATCAAGAAGAGAATTTCTATATATTCTATCATCTATATTAAGAGTATCAGCAAGAGTGCCGTCAATATCAAATATCACAAAATTCATACTAATTCCTTACTTTTACTTTGCTTACAACATAATTTTTATTTACAGATATAGAGCAGGCTTCAAATTTTGGTAATTTCAGCACTGGCAAAACATCATTAGACAAACCCCAACCTTCGGCAGGCAGCCCCAACAAATTTTTATCCATCTTGATGTTTAAATTGGCATCATGATGAATAGAATAAGCATAAGAGCCAAAGGGAATATCTTCGAAAATGGCTTTAGCCGTTTTGTTGTTAATTTTCACTACCTTTAATTTAAAAGCATTTTCGGGATGATTAGGAAAAGACTCTTTAACGTCGGTGCTATAAAGATGAACCCTGACGTTGCCATCATTACTCTCAAGATTGTAAATATCAATTTCTAATGTAGCTTTAGGGCTATTATCGAATGAACTGAGAAAAGCAAAAAAAATCAATAGCAAAATCAATTTAAAATAGCGCATTTTCCACCCAATAAATCAACTCAACAAATCAATTCTAGAAAAAATATAGTCTAAACTATCAGTCTTCAGTGTTGCTTTATAAAAATTAGTGCCTTTTAGTTTTTTGGCAGCAACATCTTGATAATTCAGATATCTCCGGCTTCTTAAGACATCAAACCAATACACCAGAGAAATCTTACCTTTTTTGATTTCGATGCCCGTTATACCTCTTTTGCCTGTAACAGCGCCGGAGTTGAATAAGCACGGTATAAGAATTTTATTATTGTAGATGCTTTCGCGATATGTATTCGAATCGCTTTTTTCCAATATTCTTTCGAGTTCGTGCTTGTATTCAGAAATAAAATTACGAATTTTATTTTGTTTATTCTCGTCGGAAATTGAATATTGGCGGCACAAATTTTCAATTGTAAGTTTCAATGTATCAATTTTTGATAATGATTCGAATAGTGGTCGGTGGGTGTGACCTAGAATTGAAATTAGTCTATTGTGAGAAGAAAACTTGTAGGAAATTTTTTCGGTCAGATACTTTTTATTATTGTCAATAGGCACAGATTCGTTGCTTACCGTGCGAAATATATATTTGACAAGGAAGAGAGCCAGCTTGCTGTATTGCTCTATTTTGCTTGAAGTTTGATGTCCATGAAATATGAATATGTTTTTCTTTTTATATTCAAGTATTAAAGAATCTAATAATTCGTATTGAGTCTGCAGATTAGGATTTAATTTCAATTCGTAATCATGATTGCCCACAATCTTGAATAATCTGTTTTCGGTATTATATTTATCGAGTAATTGATAGAAATCTTGCCATCGGCTAAAAATATCATTATAAGAAAACTTATAAAGCTCTTCAACATCACCGTTAAGTATTAGTTTATAACCTTTGTTGTAATAGTGAGTGTTTAAAACATGAAGGAGTAGTTGAGAATTTCTGCTGAAGTCGTCGTTGAAGCCGCCGTTTCCGATGTGCAAATCACTAAAAATTATAAATTTGTCGTTAGAGTCGATATTAATTATTTTAGAATCTTTAAATAATTTTTCCAGTCTTTTCAATCATAATCCCAATAAAAAACTAACATATACAAAATTAGCAAGCTAATGCTAAGTAGTGATGAAGTTAGACCAAATAATCAGTTAAAAAGCAAATATATAGACAGAGTAAAGAATATGGGAGAAAAATTAAAAAAATTAATAATTAAAATGCCGTCAAAAGACAAAAAAAATGTCGAAACAAAATTCCGACATTGATTAGTTAGATTACATCTGATAAAAATAGCTATTTACAATGCAAATAATAGTTAGCTATAAAAATTACTAATTATTAATTAATGAACGAGCTATATCGATAAGTTTGCCTAAAGAATCTATTTTAAGCTTAGTATAAAGATTTTTTCTATAGGTACTAACAGTAAATTTGCTAATATCAAGAGTTTCAGAAATTTCTTTAGTAGACATACCTTTGCCAATCATAGTAAGAATTTCGAATTCTCTAGAAGTGAGTTTTTCTTTGATTTCATCGGGATTAAAGTTGATATCTTTTGGTAGGTCAGGCTCTTTTTTTGAGCTTTTAGATACACCGGTATTATTTATAATATCATGAAGGATGATATCAAAAACCCTGACATTATAGTGGTAGTCGCCATCATAGACTTTATGAACAGCTTTGATCAATTCGTCTTGCATAACATCTTTAAACACAAACCCGTCTGCTTTTAAGTTTATTACTTTGGCAATAGTTTCTTTTTCTTCGCTAATAGTAAGCATAATAACTTTAACTTCAGGAAACTTTTCTTTCATGAGAGTTAATGTTTCGAAACCGTCAATTTTGGGCATCAAAATATCTAAAAGCACAACATCTACTTTATGGTTGCCAAGCATATCAATTGCCTCGTAGCCATCTTTTGCAGTAGCTACTACTTCGATAGTGTCATCGGGCATCAACATAGCTTTCGTACCTAAGGCAGACATCTGATGGTCGTCAACTATTAATACCTTTACTTTCTCTTCTCTATTCATAATTCCTCGATCTTGCTTATATGCAATTAATGATATTCACTAATTAATAAAGTAACAAGAATAAAAATATTGTAAAAATACTTTAGATGTTGAAAAA
>CAZBNQ010000015.1:0-19344 GCA_964493035.1 uncultured Hyphomicrobiales bacterium
TATACAGATACGTAAATCAAGTATATCTAATGATGGGGTGATAATGAAGTATTTGAGATATTTTATAGTATTATTTTTAATAGCTATAGTGGTTGTATTTTTGATGATAAATGCATATACTGACGCAAAAAATGATGCTTTAAATCAATTATATAATCAGGAAAAACTTTTGGCACATCAAGCAGCCAATGGAATAAAAGAATATTTTAATTATCATAAACAAATGATGTCTTTTTTGTCTTCCAACGATGATGTGATTCAAAATACTGAAGAAGGCAAAAAGTTGATTAGAGAAGTGTATAAAAATCAATCAAATAGCATTAGCTCTCTCACTCGAGTCAATAAAGATGGAATAATAATATATACTTTTCCTGACGAAAAGTCAATTGGTCGAGATATATCCGGACAGAAGCACGTAAAAGAAATATTGAAAAACCAATCAATAGTTGTAAGCGATGTTTTTAGATCAGTTCAAGGATTTGATTGTATTGCAATACATTACCCGGTTTTTAATAATAATGAATTCGACGGCACACTTGCTCTTCTTATTCCATTTGATTTGATTACCAAAAAATATTTTGAACAAATAAAAGTAGGTAACACTGGTTATCCGCTTGTTATTACAAGTGAAGGAACCGAGCTGTTTTGTCCTGTTCCAAATCATACAGGAACAAATATTTTCAAGAGTAGTTCTAAATATCCAAGTATAATAGCAATGGCTAAGCAGATGGTGCAAGGCAAAGAAGGTAGATTTGTATATGAATTTGATATGATAAAAGACCGTAAGGTAAATTTATTAATAAAGCATGCATATTTTGTTCCAATTCAAATTGAAAATTCTTTGTGGTCTATTGCGATTTCGGCTCCTGAGGAAGAAGCTACTTATTTGATTAAAGGATTTAGAAATAAGTGGATTTTTGGATTGGGGGCGTTTTTAACATTTGTCGGCTTGCTATCTTTTTTATTAATAAAAGCATATTTTGACAATAAGAAATTAATAGTCGAAGAAGAAGCACAGGTTCAAATAAACATAGCCGATGAAGAGCGGCGCAAAGCATTGCAGTTGTTGGATATATCTATACATCAGTCTCCGGCAGGTATTATTGTTGTTGATGCAAATTCTGAAAAAATTATTATTTGCAATAGAGCAGCTCTCGAAATCAATCAATTGCATTATGACAATGTTATTAATAAAGATTTTATCGAATTTGTGAGAGATTGGAGAGTTTTTGATCCAAAAGATCTCAGCCCATTAAATTTGGACGATTTTCCGATTATGAAGGCAATCAAAACCGGAAAGTCTACTCATAATGCTGAAATTGTGATTAAGACAAAGTATGATTTGAATAAATGGCTACTTGTTAATGCATCGCCAATAACTAATAATTCCGGCGAAATTATATCAGGAATAGTTGTATTCTATGATATTACTGAACGAAAAATTGCTGAAGAGTCTGTGAAAAACAGTGAAGAAAAATTTAGAACTTTAGTAAATTCGACAAGTGATGCAATCTTTATACTTAAAGATGGCATATTTTCTGAAATAAATCCTTCGACAGAGAAATTATTTAAAGCAAAAAAAGAAGAAATAATTGGAAAAACTCCTTCCGATTTTTCGCCGGAATATCAATCTGATGGAATAAGGTCAATAGAGAAAGCCAATTTATTAGTCAATAGTGCCCTTACTAATAAAGCTCAATTTTTTGAATGGATACATAGAACAATGACTGGTGATGAGTTTTTAGCAGAAGTATCACTCACGAAAATGGAGCTTGGCGAAAATCAACTAATCGCAATAGTTAGAGATATCACAGATAGAAAGAAAGCTGAAGAGCAAAGGAAAGAACTCGAAGAGCAGCTTATTCAAGCTCAGAAAATCGAGTCTTTGGGCAGGCTTGCCGGTGGAATTGCTCATGATTTCAATAATATGCTTACTCCTATTATGGGCTATTCAGAAATTCTTATGGCTGAGATGCCCGAGTCTGACCCAAGAAGGAATAGACTTCAGCAAATTGTTAAATCAGTAATCAGTACACGTGAATTAGTAAAACAGCTTTTAGCTTTTGCTCGAAAGCAGACTTTAGAAATTCGCCAAATCAATTTGAATGATATTTTACATGAATTTTATACTATCATTACTCGTACTATAAGAGAAAATATTAAAATTAAATTTGTATTGAAGCCAAATCTGAAGCTTATTGAAGCAGATCAAGGGCAGATAGAACAAATTATTATGAATCTATGCCTTAATGCTCAGGATGCTATGCCTAATGGCGGCACATTGACAGTTGAAACTGACAACGTCTATCTTGACGAACATTATGCCAAGCAGCATAAAGGCTGCGCCGAAGGTAATTATGTGATGCTGGCTATTTGCGATACAGGACATGGAATGGATAAGGAAACTCAAAATATGATTTTTGAACCATTCTTTACTACTAAGGGATTAGGACGCGGAACAGGTCTTGGCTTGGCTACAGTTCATGGTATTGTCAAACAGCATGGCGGGCATATCTGGCTTTATAGCGATCTTGGACAAGGTACTGTGTTTAAAATATTTTTCCCTATGGCTGAAAAAACTGACAAGCAAGCACCTATTATCCAAACAAATTCAGATGATTTGCATGGCAAAGAAACTATTTTAGTGGTGGAAGACGAAGAACAAGTTAGAGAAATGACAATGGAATTGATTAAATCTTTTGGTTATGAAGTTATTGATGCATCATGCGGGATAGAGGCAATCGAAATGGCAAAAAAATATAGTGATCGAATCAACTTGGTTCTTTCAGACGTAATTTTGCCTGATATAAATGGAAAAGAATTATTTAATGAAATAAAGATAATAGCAAAAAAATCAAAAGTGATATTTATGTCTGGGTATACAGCAGATGTAATATCACAGCATAAGGTTTCTGACCAAAGCATAAACTTCATTCAAAAACCATTTTCAATGCAGTCCCTAATGTTAAAAATCAGGGAAGTTTTAGATAATTAACATTTATTTTGATAAATTTAAGAAATTATTGTTAAATTAAGTAAATGAGAACCTTTTAGGTTCGTCAAATATTTTTTTGTAAAACTAATTGTAATAGTGATATGAAAACTCTGGATATCGAATCGAACTTTTTGGCAATCGATGAAGAATACTCAAGTTTTGATAAGTCAAAAATTGTAATTCTGCCTTGCCCTTACGAACATACCGTTAGTTATGGTGCCGGAGCTGCTCAAGGACCCGAAGAAATTCTTGCTGCTAGTGCTTATGTTGAGTTTTATGATGATGAATTTGATACAGAACTATGTTTTGAAAAAGGAATTGCAACACTAGAACCGATGAGCTTTGAAAACAAATATGATGAAGACATGCTAGACGAAATCGAAAACAAAGTAGATGATTTGTTGGCACATCATAAGTTTGTCGTCACTCTTGGAGGAGAGCATACAATTTCGACAGCTCCAATCAAATCGCATTTAAAGAAATATCCCAAAATGTCAATTCTTCATTTTGATGCTCATTCTGACCTAAGAGATAGCTATGAAGATACAAAATATTCGCATGCATGCTTTATGGCAAGAGTAGCCGAGTGCGTAAGCCCGGATCGTATCACTCAGGTTGGAATTAGAGCTCAATGCAAAGACGAATCTATTTTTATTAAAGAAAACAATGTGAAAACATTCTATGCTTCGGCTATCAGACGTGGGCTGCATGGCGAAAATTGGCAGAAATCTATTGTCGATACTTTAGGTTCAGAAGTTTATATTACTTTTGATGTTGACTATTTCGACCCTTCGATTATGCCAGCAACCGGCACTCCCGAGCCGGATGGATTCTTATATAGCGAAACATTAGATATTTTTAGAGAATTAAAAAAAGCCGGCAAGCGGATTGTTGGATTTGATGTTGTTGAATTGGCTCCTATGGAAGGTTTGCATCATCCAAATTTGACTACTGCTCGTTTGGTTTATAAATTATTGAATTTTGCATTTGCTAAATAGGAATATTTAAATGGATACATTAAAATCAAGAATAGAACATTTGAAAAATAATTATGACCATTGTTCACATTTAGAGCTTCAGCAATTTGCCGAAGATTTTCTCAATGCATTGAATACTGGCGTGATTAGAGCTGCTGAACCTGATAATGCAGGAAATTGGCAAGTGAACACATGGGTGAAAGAAGGAATTTTGCTTTTGTTCAGATATGGTAAATTAATAGATATGTCTATTAATAAATCATTTAATTATTATGATAAGCATACATTGCCTTTGAAACATCTTGAAAAAAGCGATGAGATCAGAGTAGTGCCCGGTGGGTCGTCGATCCGCACTGGCTCTTACCTCGCTAGCGGAGTGATTTGTATGCCGCCAATGTATGTAAATATTGGTGCATATATAGACGAAGGCTCTATGATTGATTCGCATGCATTAGTTGGTACTTGTGCTCAAATTGGGAAAAGGGTGCATATCAGCGCTGCAACACAAATCGGTGGAGTATTAGAGCCGGCAGGAGCTCGCCCAGTGATAGTCGAAGATAATGTTATGATTGGTGGTAATTGCGGTGTCTATGAAGGTGTGATGATTCGCAAAGGTGCTGTGATAGGCACTGGTGTGATTCTCAATGCTTCTACCAAAGTTTATGATTTGGTTACAGAGTCTGTTATTATACCATCTGCAGAAAAACCTCTCGAAATACCGGAAAATGCTGTTGTGGTTGCCGGTGCTAGACAGATTAGCAGCGAGTTTGGCAAGTCTAATGGTTTGTCGCTCTATACACCGATTATAGTGAAATATAAAGACGACAAGACTTCTGCAAAAACAGCTTTAGAAGATGCTTTGAGGTAATTGAAATTGGAAAATAAAGACAATAATCTCAAGAAAAACATAAAAAACGCCGGGCTGTATGTCATGCTTTTCAACATGATTGGCGGAGCTGCGTTTATAGTTACTTATTTTTTTATTAATCATTATTTGTTTATCGTTGCAGGTATATTTGTAATGGCTGCTGGAGTGATATTCAATATTTTGATGAATCGTTTGTTGGTTAAATTGCACAATATTGAATTTAATCAAAGGAATAATAATGGATAATAATATAGTCCCAAGGCTACGAAGTGATTTGTTGTTTGATATATTGAATGAAAATGGGCAGGAGTTTGTTGCTATATCCGATCCTTTGATGATAGTAAACGAACCGGTTGCTCTATCTTTGCCATTCTTCTTTTTGCTTCAGTCATTAGACGATAAAATGACATGGGAAGAGCTGGAAGAACTGCTTCAAAGCCAAAGTCCAAACAAAGAAGATTCTGAAATCATTATCAATATGATCCACTTTCTGGCTAATGCAGGAGTGCTCGAAGCTGAATATTATTTCAAAGAAAAAGAAAGTCTGCATTCGGGTTTTCTGAAATTAGAAGATAGACCTTACGTATGTGCAGGCAATTCATATCCGGAAAATGTGGAAGAATTAGAACTGTTTCTAAATAATTTTTTGAAAATTGATAATTCAAAAATAAATAAGAATACAAAAGCTATAATAGCACCGCATATAGATTTTAGAATTGAAGAAGCATCGGAAGTATATTCTGCTGCTTATAGTGCTATTGCAGAGACTGATGCTGAGCTGTTCGTTGTTTTGGGCACTTCACATCAATTGTCATCTGATTATTTTATGCTTAGTTCCAAAAATTATTCTACTCCACTTGGCGTAGTAGAAACTGACAAGCAGGTGCTTGAATTATTGAAGAATTCTGCAGTGGAAATGAATTTTGATGAGCTTGCCCATCGTTATGAGCATTCTATAGAGTTTCAAGTATTGTTGCTCCAACATTTATTCAGAAATAAAAAATTTACTGTTTTGCCGGTATTGGTTGGTTCTCTTCACGAATTTTTGTTCGAAAACCGTTCGCCTGAGGCAAATACAAGATTTTTGGAATTGCTGAATACTTTGAAAGATGCAATTAATTCAAGCGGCAAGAAAGCTGTATTTATTTCGAGTGTGGATTTTGCACATATTGGCAAAAAATTTGGCGACGATTTCTCAGCTTCCGAACAATTAGAGCATCTAAAAAGTGAGGATATGAAGCTAATTAATTATTTGAAATCACTCAAGTCGGAAGAATTTTTCCGGAAAAATGCCGAAGACAAAGACAAATGGCGTATTTGTGGATTGTCGCCAATTTATTCGATGCTGAAAATATTGGATGCACAAAAAGGCGAGTTCTTGTCTTATGCCCAATGGGATGAAAAAGAGACTGAGTCTGCTGTTACTTTTGCAGCAATGTCTTTCGAATAAAACAATATGAATTGTTTTATTTAATTAAGAACTTGTTGAAAAATAATTTTTAATGTATTGTAGAGACAGGTCTCAGCCCAATCTAGAAAGAACAAAATACCAATACAATGAGACAAGTCTCAGCCCAATCTAGAAAGAACAAAAAACCAATACAATGAGACAGGTCTCAGCCCAATCTAGAAAGAACAAAATACCAATACAATGAGACAGGTCTCAGCCCAATCTAGAAAGAACAAAATACCAATACAATGAGACAGGTCTGAGACCTGTCTCTACAGAAAAAATAGTAAAAGAGTATTCAAGAAAGTCATTATTAGAAGGATATCTAATTCGTTTTATGAGACTGCACATTTTTCTAAATTTATCTGTTTACTATAAATTGCGAAGTACCCGATAGTTTCGAATTAGTATAAATATTCATAACATAAATACCTGAATTAAGTGATTCAATATTAATCAAATCATCCATTTTGTAATTGTCAATATTTAATATCAATTGTCCTAGAGAATTAATAATTTCGATGCGAGAATCACTTGAGCCATTAGAAATTTTAATAAATGATTTGGCAGGATTAGGAAATATATTGATTTTATTTGTATTAGAATTGTCATCGACACTCAATGTACCATTTATCCAAGCGCATGCTTTTTCTCTAACATTATCTTTGCCAGCGGCTAATGATTCTTTTGTAAACCACATTGGGAAATCAACTCGATGCTCGAGATGTGAAAGAAATACATCAGGATATGCCGGTTCGTAGAATGTACCATCTTGGTAAGTTCCGAAATAACCATCAAAATTAAGTTCTATACCTGAAATAGAGCCAAAAGCTCCTGCCGTAGGTTCGCCAAACATTTTCAAGTTGGGTAGATGTTTATAAAGAAGGGGCATAATATCACCGGCGCTTATTGCATTAGGACCAACGAGCATAGCAATCGGAAATTCATAGAAATGAGGATCTGAGTCGAAAATATTATATCCTTGAGCCCATTCAGGATGAACAGTCATTTCCCAATAATCATTAGGGTTTTCCCTTAGAGCTATAGAAGTCCAATTGAATGCATGGTCATCGGCAAGGTATGTATAGGCTTTGTCGTAAGTTAAAATTGATCCGCCCATATTCATTCTTAAATCGATGATCAAACCTTTGCAATTTTGATTTTCCACTAAATTTTTAATGTGTTTAACTAAAGTATCACCGCTTAAATCCATGCAGTCGAATAATGCAACATATCCAATATTTGTGCCTGGCAGAATGGTAGAAACTGTGTTTTTTCTTTGTTGAATTTCTGATATAGTTGGCAATTTGATGCCTTCAGGAGGAATCATGTCATAACATTGGTTGTAATAATAATTCCCGTCTAATAATCTAGTTGAGTAGTGTTCGATAGAGCCATTAATTTTTTTAATATCGATAGTATCAAATAAATGCCAAGAGCAAGCAATCATATTTAATCTTTTGTGTTTATAAGCCGAAGGAGTGGATCCGAATACCATGTATTCGGGTAATTCCAAACTATCCAATTCTGTGTATAGCTCGGATAGAAGTTTATTATTATAGCCCAATATTTCATCACCTCTCACAAGATTGAAGGGATTGTTGGGAACAGCATCGTAAACAACTACCTGTTCATCATTGATTGGGCTTACACAAGCCGGAAAAGTATTCTTTGAGTCTTCATTTAGTATTGGAATACCGGGTTTTATATCAGCATATTTAACTTGAACATCAATAAATATTGTATGTCCATCATTTAGGTGTTTCATTAATTTTGTCATTATTGCAGCAAATTTGCCTCTGCTCACTCCTTGTGAGATTTCTGTTCTTAACGAACTAATGACAGAATCCCAATTACGTGTAGGCAGATTGACAAAGCAATCGTAATTGATTCTGACCGAGTCCCAATATTTGTTAAATAGTTCCAGTTTTTTTTCTGTACTAAGACCTTCGCCCCAATACAAATCGAGATCTTGTTTCCATTTTGCTGGATTATAGAACTTTTTTTGACCTAGTAGAGAATTATTGCTACTCTTTGAGTTCTTTAGTTCTAAAATCCTTTTTTCACTCTTTAAGAGAGATTCCATTAAATAGTTTGTTTGACTAATGGTACTAATTGTAGGCAACAAAAAGCTGATTGCCAAAACTGCGATAAAAATTAGCTTTTTCATCATTTATCCCTTTGCATATTAATGTGTTAATCACTTATACAAAATACAATTTGATTGAAATATTGGTTACAAGCATATTCTGTGAAAGGGCAGTTTTAGGGGATGAATGACTATATATACTGAATGAATAAGATAAGTAGAGAAATATTTATATTTAAATAAACTTAGAATGAATTTGAAGTTAAAAGTTGTAGCTCAATAAAAAATAATTTGCATATATGAAAAATGTTTTTAAAATTGTGATTGTGGATTTGCTTTAGAACGATGTGGTGTTTATTTAACAACGAATAGGCTTAAGTGCTTAGTGTCTTATGTGTTATCATATGGAGAAATGATTGTTTTTAATGTTATATTATTGCAATTATAATTCTTTTATTCAAAATATAAGGAAATCAAAATGAAAAAGTTTATCTACATATTAATTCTGCTCAGTTATGGAATTATAAATTCTGCAGAACTTCCATTTCATATTGAACGAATGATAACAGATTTTAGAGGAGCATCGAAATTAGATAATATTGTAATAGCTTATGGCGATTATGGAATAATTTGTGGCACGAGCGATAAAGGTGAAAATTGGTGGCAGGTAAATATTGGTGATAAATATAATATAAAAAGAATAATATCTAATGATGGCATTTTTTATGGTGTAACAAATACTAGTTTAATTAAATCCACAGATAGAGCCAAGACTTGGACTCATTATCAGGCTGCTGATACATTAAAATTGATTGATATGTTTATATTTGAAGATGAGATTTATTGTCTGAGCAGTGGCGGTATTTCAATCTATGATAAAAATATGAAAATCAAATCCTCGAATTATATATCCTTAGATACAAATAATAAGTATACAGAGCTTTTGATTGATTCTAAATATATATATACAATAAGCGATAGCTTGAAGATAGTGAGAATAAATAAATCAAGCAAGGAAATAAAATTAATTGAAATTCCGGAATCTCAGACTTGTGCAGATTGTAGAAAATTATCGAGAATAAAAAAATATGAAGATAATATATATATCGTAAGTAATAATAAAAATTATCAAATAAAAAGTGCCTTATTAAAATCAAATGATAATGGCGATAATTGGACAAAAGTAACAGGTGAAATATTTAAAACAGATTTATACAATGTGGAAAATGACGATATTTTTGTTTTTAATTATTATTCAGGAATTAATAATAAAATATTATATTCATATTGTAGAGTCGATAATAATGAATCAATTATATTAAACAGCACAGATACGAGCGAGAGGTATTTTAGATATTATGATTCTATGGGTGGAATAAGTAAAGAAATGCGTGCATGTGCACATGACATAATAAGGATTGATGAAAATATATTGATTATTTTTGGTACTTATAAATCAATTATCATTAGTAAAGATAATGGAATGCATTGGGAATTGAAATCAATATATGATTATAATAGAGAATTGAATTTTTTAACTTTGTATCCCTTTTTTGTAAATAAAGATAAAATATTTGTTTTTTCAATTGTAAAGGATGCAGGACATTCAAGTATGACAACTGAATATTATAAGACAACTGACGGTGGAGTAACTTGGCTTCCTCAAAAAATAAGTGAAAATTATTTCAGTACTAGCATATATTTTCAGTATAATGATTCATTAGGTAATGGATTTAATTTGTTTTATGATAATAAAGCAGACTTTGTACCTGTACTTAGTGATGACAATGGAGAAACATATTATTTGTCTGAAGATACAATTAAAATAAATAAAGCCAATTTAATGTTGTGTGAATCTTACTATAAATTAAATGGTAAAATATATTTTGCGATACCAATATACGGAAACAAAAATAACGGAGGATATACACATACAGTATTGTATGAGATAGATGAGAACAAAAGAGTAAGAGAAAAATATCGATATGATTCGCTATATTTCGCTTCCCAAATATTGATAGAAAACAAAATCTATGCACTTGCCCGATATATGGCAGCATTCGATTCAAACCAAGTACCAAATAAATTCTTGATAGATTATTATTGTTTATTAGAATCGACAGATAATGGTAAGACATTTGATATAATTGATGTTAAATTGCCAAATTATTCTATATATATGGAAAAACTGTTTAAATATAAAAATTATTTATTGTGGGGATCTGGTGAATATTCAAATCCATTGATATTATATTATGATATGGCAAGCGAGAAACTTGATTCAATAAAATTAGGAATGCAATTAAACTTCAATTACAATAATTTTTTTGAATATGAAGGTGATTTACATAGAATAAATGTTGATAATTCAATTGAAAGATGGATCAATTTTGAACAAGATAAGATAACAACGGTAAAGATTGATCCAAGTGAAATATTTGGACAATGGGATAATCAGAACCACAATAACAGAAGCAAGGGAAAAGATCAGCTACACGGCGTGTTTAATAATGGCAGCAATCCATTTGCATTAATCGGCAGTACCGATAAATCGCAGATTGCTAAGATGAATTTTGCAAAACTAATATCAAATAAGCCTGTTTCAGTTGAAGAAATTGAGACTAATAATGATTATCTATATATAAGCAAGCCTTATCCAATACCGGCAAAAAATCAAATACAAACAAAAATATATTGGGACAAAGGCAAATCAATAACAGAAAAAAATATAAGCTTATACAATATATTTGGGGAAGAGATGAAACCAAAAAGTATGAGACTGGAAATTGATGATGTAACGAGTGGAAACTTATATATAGATTGCAGTAATTTGAGTAATGGCACATATATGATAAAAGTAAAGAATGAAACTACTCAAAGAGGCATTCCAATAGTAATTTCGAAATAGAATTATTTTCTGCTGTTACTTTTGCAGCAATGTCTTGCGAATAAAAAAATATGAATTGTTTTGTTTAATAAATGGCAGCTCAATTTATGGCTGCCATTTTTTTATCTATATAAGTATATAGCAATATTTAACTTAATATTAATTTATTATTAAATCTTTATATCAATAAAAAAATAATTTGCATATATGAAAAATGTTTTTAAAATTGTGATTGTGGATTTGCTTTAGAACGATGTGGTGTTTATTTAACAACGAATAGGCTTAAGTGCTTAGTGTCTTATGTGTTATCATATGGAGAAATGATTGTTTTTAATGTTATATTATTGCAATTATAATTCTTTTATTCAAAATATAAGGAAATCAAAATGAAAAAGTTTATCTACATATTAATTCTGCTCAGTTATGGAATTATAAATTCTGCAGAACTTCCATTTCATATTGAACGAATGATAACAGATTTTAGAGGAGCATCGAAATTAGATAATATTGTAATAGCTTATGGCGATTATGGAATAATTTGTGGCACGAGCGATAAAGGTGAAAATTGGTGGCAGGTAAATATTGGTGATAAATATAATATAAAAAGAATAATATCTAATGATGGCATTTTTTATGGTGTAACAAATACTAGTTTAATTAAATCCACAGATAGAGCCAAGACTTGGACTCATTATCAGGCTGCTGATACATTAAAATTGATTGATATGTTTATATTTGAAGATGAGATTTATTGTCTGAGCAGTGGCGGTATTTCAATCTATGATAAAAATATGAAAATCAAATCCTCGAATTATATATCCTTAGATACAAATAATAAGTATACAGAGCTTTTGATTGATTCTAAATATATATATACAATAAGCGATAGCTTGAAGATAGTGAGAATAAATAAATCAAGCAAGGAAATAAAATTAATTGAAATTCCGGAATCTCAGACTTGTGCAGATTGTAGAAAATTATCGAGAATAAAAAAATATGAAGATAATATATATATCGTAAGTAATAATAAAAATTATCAAATAAAAAGTGCCTTATTAAAATCAAATGATAATGGCGATAATTGGACAAAAGTAACAGGTGAAATATTTAAAACAGATTTATACAATGTGGAAAATGACGATATTTTTGTTTTTAATTATTATTCAGGAATTAATAATAAAATATTATATTCATATTGTAGAGTCGATAATAATGAATCAATTATATTAAACAGCACAGATACGAGCGAGAGGTATTTTAGATATTATGATTCTATGGGTGGAATAAGTAAAGAAATGCGTGCATGTGCACATGACATAATAAGGATTGATGAAAATATATTGATTATTTTTGGTACTTATAAATCAATTATCATTAGTAAAGATAATGGAATGCATTGGGAATTGAAATCAATATATGATTATAATAGAGAATTGAATTTTTTAACTTTGTATCCCTTTTTTGTAAATAAAGATAAAATATTTGTTTTTTCAATTGTAAAGGATGCAGGACATTCAAGTATGACAACTGAATATTATAAGACAACTGACGGTGGAGTAACTTGGCTTCCTCAAAAAATAAGTGAAAATTATTTCAGTACTAGCATATATTTTCAGTATAATGATTCATTAGGTAATGGATTTAATTTGTTTTATGATAATAAAGCAGACTTTGTACCTGTACTTAGTGATGACAATGGAGAAACATATTATTTGTCTGAAGATACAATTAAAATAAATAAAGCCAATTTAATGTTGTGTGAATCTTACTATAAATTAAATGGTAAAATATATTTTGCGATACCAATATACGGAAACAAAAATAACGGAGGATATACACATACAGTATTGTATGAGATAGATGAGAACAAAAGAGTAAGAGAAAAATATCGATATGATTCGCTATATTTCGCTTCCCAAATATTGATAGAAAACAAAATCTATGCACTTGCCCGATATATGGCAGCATTCGATTCAAACCAAGTACCAAATAAATTCTTGATAGATTATTATTGTTTATTAGAATCGACAGATAATGGTAAGACATTTGATATAATTGATGTTAAATTGCCAAATTATTCTATATATATGGAAAAACTGTTTAAATATAAAAATTATTTATTGTGGGGATCTGGTGAATATTCAAATCCATTGATATTATATTATGATATGGCAAGCGAGAAACTTGATTCAATAAAATTAGGAATGCAATTAAACTTCAATTACAATAATTTTTTTGAATATGAAGGTGATTTACATAGAATAAATGTTGATAATTCAATTGAAAGATGGATCAATTTTGAACAAGATAAGATAACAACGGTAAAGATTGATCCAAGTGAAATATTTGGACAATGGGATAATCAGAACCACAATAACAGAAGCAAGGGAAAAGATCAGCTACACGGCGTGTTTAATAATGGCAGCAATCCATTTGCATTAATCGGCAGTACCGATAAATCGCAGATTGCTAAGATGAATTTTGCAAAACTAATATCAAATAAGCCTGTTTCAGTTGAAGAAATTGAGACTAATAATGATTATCTATATATAAGCAAGCCTTATCCAATACCGGCAAAAAATCAAATACAAACAAAAATATATTGGGACAAAGGCAAATCAATAACAGAAAAAAATATAAGCTTATACAATATATTTGGGGAAGAGATGAAACCAAAAAGTATGAGACTGGAAATTGATGATGTAACGAGTGGAAACTTATATATAGATTGCAGTAATTTGAGTAATGGCACATATATGATAAAAGTAAAGAATGAAACTACTCAAAGAGGCATTCCAATAGTAATTTCGAAATAGAATTATTTTCTGCTGTTTATAATTATATCAGCACTACGTTTTATACCCGAGAGTTTGGCTCTTTTAACCGGAGAATTTTTAAATCTGGCAGAGAAAAACTCTTGGGTATATTCTTTTACAAGATTTAAATCTAATGAAGTTTCATCATTACGTGGTTTGAAAGCAGGATCTAAAGTGAAAATCTTTTTTGCATTCCAGGGGCAAACCTCTTGGCAGATGTCGCAACCAAAAAGTCTATTACTTATTCCAGATTTAACCTGTTCAGAAATTTCAGCATCAGGCTTAGCTTCGATAGTAGCATAAGAAATACATTTATTACTATCAATAACTTTGTCGGCAATAATAGCATTTGTGGGGCAAGCCACAATACATCTTTTGCAAGAGCCGCAGTGGTCATGAATTTCGTTGTCGTAATCAAATTCAACTTGAGAAAGGATAATACCAATAAAGAAAAAAGAACCAATGCTTTTATTAATAATATTACCATTTTTGCCTTGCCAGCCAATTCCTGCTTTTCTAGCCCATTGCCTTTCGAGGATGGGTGCGGTATCCACATAGCATTTAGATTGAACTTGTTGCTTAGATTGAATAAAATCTACAATTTTTTGAAGCTTACCTTTAATAATAATATGATAATCATCGCCCCAAGAGTACCTTGCAAGCTTGCCAAAGTTAGGGCTGTCGATATAATCGAATTCTGTTTTATAATTATGAGCAAACACAATAACAGATTTGCACTGATCGAGCATTAGCCTTACGTCGCGGCGTTTGTCTGGATAATTTTCGAGATAGTGCATTTCTGAATGATAGGAATTATCAATCCAAGATTTATATAATTCGAATTCAGCATCTAAAGCCTGAGCTTTGGCGAATTTAGTATCATCAAAACCAAGACTTAGAGCAAAATCAATTATTTCTTGTTTTAGATTCATTTATAATTTTATACAAGATTTGATAAAAACCTGGTTATTAATCCGGAGCCTATAGAAATAAACACCCTGCGAATATTTAGAAGCATCCCACGAAAAGCTTTTCGAACCGCTATCGGCAAATTCGTTACACAAAACTTCCATTAATTGCCCTTGGGCACTGACAATTTCGAGCTTAATATTGGCAGCGCTAAGCAAATTGAAATTTATAGTGGCAATTTGGTGTAATGGGTTCGGATAGCAAGAGAGGTTCAATTCGATATTATCAATCGAAGCATTGGTTTTTTCGTCAATAATTGCAGTCCAAATAGACATTTTGTTGTTATCCATTCTGCCCCAAATAGGGAATACTTTGCCATTGAATGCATCAATACCGGAATAATCACCAAAGAACACAACAGGATTTGGAGTAAATGAAGAGTCGCTTATAGGGAAGTCATAAAAAGTATCACCGCCATCAGTAGAGCGAGCAAGATAAACATCGGTTGCGTTGCCGTTTGTTTCTCTACGGTCATAAAAAACTATGTAAATATTTCCAGAAGAAGGATCGACTGCCATCCAAGGGAAAAATTGGTGGCGTTTGCTGGTGTCTGTATTTACTTTTTTGGGTTCAGACCAAGTAGCGCCATTATCAGACGATTTGCACAAGAATATATCAGAATTATCTTTTTCTTTACTATCAGCAAACATAATGTAGATATTACCTCTATATTTAGAGTTACTTATATCGCAAGCAGTAACAGGCAGCCCATTGCATCTTAAGATACCTGGGATAGACTGTGTCCAACCATCAATTTGATTGGCAACAAATACATCTTTGCCCCAAGTCTGCCCGGCGTCTGTTGATTTATCGAAGTAAATCTTATTGTGACCAGCCCAAGCAACATATACTTCCCCATTGGGTCCGACGCAAGGCACAGCACCTTCGACAGTTGAGTCGTTGTCTATACAGTCTCCGCTAATATCACTAATAACGAGTGGTTTTGCCCAAGTTTCGCCATAGTCAGTACTTAGTGAAAACAAAATTCGAGTGCTATCTGTATTTAGTTTAGAGCCATATTTATCAAACTCAGTCCAAGTCATATAGATATTGTTTTTAAATTTAGAATTGCTACGATCGACCGCCATCCATTCTTTGTCTTGTTGCTTGCCGGGAGTATGCCCCACTCCATTATCGAACTGCCAAGAAAAGCCATTATTATCTGTCTGCTGAACAACAATTCTATCAATCCAAGCACCATTTTTAGGATTTGAAAGGTGAGCAAAATAAATATTAGCTTCATTATCAAAGACAATGCAAGGATCGCCCCATACACCGAATTGAGATTCTAATTCGGTCTGCTTCCAAGTTTTTCCACCATCATAAGAATAATAGAAATACTTGAGATTGGCACCACCTACAATGTGGTTTGGATTGAGTGGATTGATTGCAATACAAACTTCGTTGGGATCGATATTATTTGGCGAACTGATCCGAATATTCGGATATTTGCCTGAAAAAGCAGTCCCAATTATAGAAAGAAATATAAATAAGTAAATAATTTTTTTCATATACCACCAAATTACTAATTGTTGAATTTAAATAATTTGAATGAAATTACCAAGAATAATCAACTATATAAATTTTAATACGTATATATGATATTGTTAACCATTTTTTTCGTAAAGTGTTATTATTAAGTAGCCATTGTTGAAATAAATGGTAATATGTTCGTCCAATATTAAATATAATTAATGATAAAAATGCAACAAATAGGAATAAAATAAATGAATAGTAAACTTTTACTGATAATTGCTGCGTTTTTCTGCTGCACATTATTATCCCAAGCCCAGCCCAAAGCAGCTTATATAATACCTGATATAGCAGCACCCGGAATGAATGTTTATATGGAAATTGTTGCAACTTATGATGCCAATGGTACATTCGGACCGGATCAGACTTATCTCGGCAATCTGAGCGACAACTTGAAAATTGAGTTTGTCAATCCGGCACAAAAAGAATATGTGACATTTGGTCCGCTAAATGTTAGTTGGAACGGAAGATTGATTTCGACTCAAGTATTTATCGATCCAAATGCAACACCAAATACATGGGATTGGCAGGCATTAAATTCTGAATATATAGTTGATTTCAAGATAAATTATAATGGACAATTAAGTTCGCCATTAAGAATGTATATTGTTTTACCTCAGAAATTAGGCGATATATCTTCAAATACAGAAAGAATATTGGGAGCAGGAAGCTTAGGCAGACGTTCTCCAAGAGGCGCAATGATTGTAGATTCATTAGTATTAGCTAATGCAACATATACAGTATCAAAATCGGATTGCGATCCGAATACAGCCGGCAACCAAGGGTATTTGCCATTTATTCTACTATCACAAAGAAAAATCACTGGTGGAACAAATACATTTATCGATGTATCGGGATTAGAGAAGAATGGTGGACCCGGTGGCGGCGGTGGTGGCGGTAGATTTTATGACGCCGGACTTACTTCAGGCTCGAAAAATGACGGAGAAGATGGTGGCGACGGCTACACCGGCGGCGGTGCAGGTGGTAGAAATAAGAATGGAATGGGTACATCAAATGTTGTTTTAAATCCAGGATTTGGTAGTGGTGACAATCCGTCGAGAGGTTATGCTTTGAATGGTAACAAACCAAGCTTGACTCCAAACGTATGGGAATCTGCAGGTGGTGGAACCGGACATCCTTTTGGAAGTTCGGGCATTGCTTGCTTTGATGGTAATAATTGCACTCCTGCCGGAGAGTTTGGCGGTGGTTCAGGTGTTAAGCAAAATACAGCAGGTGGTGCAGGTGGATATGGATTTAATGGACAAGGACCAAATGGATCCGGTGGTCAAATTAATGGAAACAATATGTCTGTTCCTCTTGCAGGTGGATCCGGTGGTGCAGGTGGCAATCCTCAATCAGGATTTGGAGATAATCGCTCAGGCAATGGCGGCGGTGGCGGCGGTGCAATTGTTGTATTTTCGGAAGAAGTATATAATTGTGGTGTGCTTGCTAATGGAGGCAATGGTCAAGGTGGTATCGATAAGTCTGATGGTGGTGCCGGATCAGGTGGATTTATTGGCGCCTATGCTAAATTGAAATACGATAATAACGGTGCTGCTACTCTTTCTGTAGCCGGTGGCAAAAATGATCAAAATCTGAAAGGTGGCGGTGGCAGACTTAGATATGATAATCCTGCAAGTAACATTACTCCAATAAATAGTGATTTCACTTTCTTTAGAGGTCCAAGTACCGATACTACTAAGTATTTCAAACGTAAAAAGTTTACCGTGACCGGATCTAAAAATGGTGCTGATTCAGTATCTATATTTTTAAGAAGAAATAAGGCTGATTGGGCTTTTTATGCAGGTATTCCAGCAGGACTACAAGCATGGTCTATTGATATTACTCCAACTATGCAAGATTCACTAATATATCTTGTCGTAGGGCAGTCTGTAAAAAATCCTTCAACTGTTCAATATTTAAATGAACCTTCGATGGTATTTTCGCAAGCTGCTGCAAACTTGATGCGCATAGATAAAACTCCGCATTTATTCGCTGATTCAGTTGTAGTTGATTCAATAATAAATTGTGTTGGAAATATTAGAAGGCACGCAATTGATATTATGAATATTGGCGAAGCTGATTTAATTATAGATCTTCCAAATGCAAAATTTTTGCATAATAGGTTGAATTTGGTTACAAAATTGCCTGCGACAGTAAAACCGGGTGATAATACTAGTGTGGAGGTGGAGTTTGTTGTGCCACCAAATTGGAACCAATCAGTTTATGATACATTGGTAATTCCACATAATGATTATTTTGGACGTAAAAATCCATGGTTGATAGCTTATGAGTTTAAACCAATGAATATAAAACCAAGATTATATCAAATTGTTGATGATCAATATAAAACTCTGCCGGCTGATAAAACAATCAGAGCTACAATATGCACTGAAGATTCTTTGAGATTGTTATTTGCTATAGAAAATGATAATGAAATTTCGACAGAGTTGGAACTAGTATATACTAGTGATGTTGACCAATATCGTCCTTCAATTTTGGGCAAAAAACAATTATTGCCAAGAGATACTACTACATTTGATGTGGTTTTCAAAAAGAATGCAGTAGTTGGATCACATAAAACAGCAATATATATTAAGATGAAAGAGTGTGATTATCCTTTAGATACTTTATATGCAGAAGTAACAGTCAACCAGGCAAAACTACAATATATAGATAATGGAATATTCCCTGATACAAAAGTGAGTAAGAGTGCTACTAAAGTAATTCGATTGAAGAATATAGGAAATGCAGAGACTC
>CAZBNQ010000016.1:0-18881 GCA_964493035.1 uncultured Hyphomicrobiales bacterium
AATACTCGCTTTGATTCAGATATTAACTCTTTAAGCCTATTCCAAAACTCATCAGCAAGAATTGTTTTTGTTAATGGTTTTATTTCAGAGACACATACAACGTTTAATTCAGACAATATATCAATTAAACGTCTTAACGAATTAAACGACAATGATTTAAAGAATATTAATATTGTTTCTGAAAAAAATAATAGTTTCACTCATCTTAATAATTCTTTCTTTAACGACTTGATTTATATAGAAATCAAAAAAGGAGCGATTATTGACCAAGCAATTGAAATTATTAATATTTATAAATCAGACAAAAAACTAATCGGATTTCCAAGAATATTTGTAAATGCTTTAGAATCGAGCGAATCCAAAATCTTAATCAATAATAAGGCTTTTGCAGAAATCCCACAAGTATCAAATATGGTAGTAGAAGTCTATTGCCATCAGAATTCTAAACTTGAATTTACTCAACTGCATCTGGAAAGTTCAGAACTTTATCAGTTCACTACTTTCAAAGCCATTCAAGAAAAAGATTCAGTTTTGAATCATATTTCTTTCTATTTGGATGGTAAATTTGTTAGAAATAATACAAATGTGTCAATACAAGGTCAAAACGCTGAAAACCATTTATATGGATATTACTATGCTTCAGCGAATAATTTTGTTGATAATCATACATTTGTCGACCATGCAGTAGCAAATTCCAATAGCAATGAAGTATATAAAGGCATAATCACTGATAATGCAACAGCAGTATTTAATGGTAAAATTTTAGTTAGAAGAGATGCTCAAAAGACTAATGCCTATCAATCAAATAAAAATATTTTAATGACTGATAACGCAACAATCAATACCAAACCTGAACTTGAGATTTATGCTGATGACGTAAAATGTTCGCATGGTGCAACATCCGGCTCTATTGATGAAGATGCTTTATTCTACCTAAGAGCAAGAGGAATTTCTGAAGATACAGCTAAATCATTATTATTACTTGCATTTGGCGAAGATATCATCAATAAAGTAAGTATTCCTGAAGTGCAAGAATATTTATTAACTGCTATCCATAACAGATTGAATTTATAATATATTAGGGGTGGGCAAATTGGAACCTGAAAATCAAATTTTGGACATAAATAAAATTAGAGAAGACTTCCCTACTCTAAAAGTACTTGTTCGTAACAAACCATTAGTATATTTGGATAATGCAGCAACTACTCAGAAACCTCAGATTGTAATTGATAGCATTATTGATTATTACAGCAATTACAATAGTAATATTCATCGTGGAGTTCATTTATTGAGCCAAAAGGCTACTGATGAATATGAAAAATCAAGAAAAAAAATCCAAAAATTTATAAATGCCAAAAATATTGAAGAAATAATTTTTACTCGTGGTACTACTGAATCAATCAATTTAGTAGCCCATTCTTATGGCAGGCTCATTTTAAATGAAGGCGATGAAGTGCTTATTAGCGGTATGGAACATCATTCTAATATTGTTCCATGGCAATTAGTTTGTGCCGAAAAAAAAGCCTTACTTAAAGTGATTCCTCTCAATGATGATGGTGAAATCATTTTTGAAGAATTTGAAAAGTTGATATCCGAAAAAACTAAAATTATTTCTATTGTTCATATTTCTAACTCATTAGGAACAATAAATCCTATTGAAGACGTTATCAAGCTTGCACACAAGCATGGTATTCCTGTATTAATAGATGCAGCCCAATCAGTTCAGCATTTGAAAATCGACGTAAAAGCTCTAAATTGCGATTTTCTTGCATTTTCAGGGCATAAGTTATATGGACCTACCGGCATTGGAGCATTATACGTCAAAAAATCAATTTTAGAAAAAATGCAGCCATATCAAGGTGGTGGTGATATGATTCGCTCTGTTAGCTTCGAAAAGACTATATATAATGATTTGCCATATAAATTTGAAGCTGGTACGCCTAATATTGAAGCTGCTATTGGCCTGGGTCATGCTATCGATTATATTAGTTCCATTGGATTAGATAATATCTATAAATATGAAAGTGAGTTATTGGAATATGGCAAAGGCATTTTGTCTGAAATTAAAGAATTAAGACATATTGGAAATGCTAAAAGAAAATCATCAGTATTATCTTTTGATATTAATGGAATCCATCCGCATGATATAGGTACAATGCTCGATATGGATGGTGTTGCAATACGCACCGGCCATCATTGCACCGAACCTGTGATGCGCCGATATGGAGTGCCTGCAACTTCGCGTGCTTCTATATCATTCTACAATACCAAAGAAGAATTAAACGTTCTTGCAGATAGTTTAAGAAAAGTAATTAAAATGTTTAGCTGAGATATAAAATGAATGAATTGCAAGAGTTATATCAACAAGTAATTTTAGATCACAACAAAAATCCAAGAAATTTTGGTGTGCTCAATCAGTGCAACCATCATGCCGAAGGTCATAATCCTCTTTGTGGTGATCAAATCGAAGTGTTTATTCAAGTAGAAAACGATAAAATTGGTGATGTCATGTTTAAAGGTGCAGGATGCGCTATTTCGAAAGCCTCTGCTTCTATTATGACTACCCTTCTCAAAGGCAAAACTATAGAAGAAGCCAAAAAAATGTTTAATGACTTTCATGAAGTTGTTACTTCCGATCCAAATTCAGATCCGGATGTAATGAATTTAGGAAAATTGGCAGTTTTTTGTGGTGTTAGAGAATTTCCTGCAAGAGTTAAATGTGCAAGTTTAGCATGGCATACTATGATGACAGCATTAGACAAAACTGAAAATAAAATTTCAACCGAGTAGGAGTAACTATGGAAAGTTTGGCATCATTGCATGAGCTCGAAGAAATAGTTGTAACAGTTCTTAAAGACATTTACGATCCGGAAATTCCGGTTAATATATATGATTTGGGGCTTATATATGATATAAGCATTACCGCAGAAAAAGAAGTAGTTGTGTTGATGACTCTGACTGCTCCTAATTGTCCGGAAGCCGGAACTATCCCGGCAGAAGTTCAAGAAAGGCTAAGAGACATTCCTGATGTTAAGGATGCAAAAGTGCTATTAACTTTTGATCCGCCATGGGACAAAAGCATGATGAGCGAACTGGCACAATTTGAATTAGGGTTTTATTAATTAATTGAAATAATATAATGGCTGTACAATTTAGAAAGCTCAAAGTGAAAAAAGTAAAAAGGGAAACTCATGATTCAGTTTCGCTTACTTTTAAAATTCCAGCAGAGCTCAAAAATGAATTTGTTTATAAGTCCGGACAATATCTTACAATTAAAGTTCCGGTCGATGACAAAAACAATCGTAGAGCTTATTCAATATCAAGTTCTCCTTTTTTAGATGAGGATATAACAGTAACAATTAAAAAACTTGATATGGGATTAGTATCAGTTTATCTTAATGATAAAGTAACTGAAGGAGACGAGCTCGAAGTAATGCCACCATTAGGGCATTTTACTCTCGACTTCAATCCTAATGCTTCTCGCGATTTAGTTTTATTCGCAGGGGGCAGCGGTATTACTCCTCTTTATTCAATTATGCGCTCTATGCTGCATATTGAAGAAAATTCCAGAGTTTTGCTATTCTATGCAAACCGTAAAAAAGAAGGTATTATCTATTCAAATGAGTTGCATCAATTGGAAAAACAATATCCTGATAGGCTGAAAATTGTTTATTCTTTGACAGAGTATGATGACAATTGGAATGGATTTAAAGGTAGATTTAATAAGTCCTCATATATGGATATTATTAATCAAATTGTAGCTAATAAAGTAACTGATGCGGAGTATTTTCTTTGCGGTCCTTATGGTATGATGCTCGAAGCAGAAACTGCTATGGATTCTTTAGGTGTACCAATCGCTAAAATTCATAAAGAATCTTTCACAGCTCCTCAAATTGATGAAACTAGCGACGAGCAACAAATGAAAATTCAAACTCATAAAGAGTTAGTTACTCGCAAGATAAGAGTTGCAATGTATGGTGAAGAAGCTGAATTCTTTGTAGAACCGGACGAAACTATTACTTCTGCCGCTCAAAGAAATGGAATTGATGCTCCTGTGAGCTGCCAAATTGGTGCCTGCTGCACTTGCGTTGCTAAAGTTCGCTCAGGCAAAGTATATATGGACGAAAGAGAATCACTGACTGATGAGGAAATTGCAAATGGTTTTATTCTAGCTTGCCAATCCCATCCTTTGACAGATGATGTTTTTGTAGATTTTGATAATTTTTCATAGGTGATATATGACTGATACTAATTTATTCGAAAGAATTCATACCGGGGTTGAAGGTTCCGGAGATGCCGATGATTTTATGGTAACCCATTTTGCCATCGATACTGTTTTGGCTATTAAAGCAGAAAATAATGTTCCTGAAGATTATAAACTCAGAATTGGAACTCGCGGCGGTGGTTGCTCAGGCATGAATTATACAATTGGATTCGATCCTGAAGTTAATGAATTCGATACTGTTTATTCAGTTAAAGAATTGGATATTATTATTGATAATAAAAGTATTTTCTATCTTATGGGTGTTACATTAGATTATGTAGATGGTCCGGATGGTAGTGGTTTTGTATTTAATAATCCATTCCATGAAAAAACATGTGGTTGTAGCCACTAATATAGATTATACCAAAATTTAAGGCTGTCTTATATAATTATAGGACAGCCTTAATTATTATTATAGCACAATATTAGTCTTCTACTTTAGCTCTATTAGAATCCCAAACAAAATAGACTAATACAAGAATGAAAGCAAATACTGCAAGTATTTCAGGAGTACTGCTACCTTCGTGGAATAATTTGAAATCAAGATTGATTCCAAAGAACAACAAGAAAGCGCCAATAACACCGAATAAAGCCGCACCGGCAATAAATCCAGAAGCAATCAAAGTACCTCTTTGGCTACGAGCTTTTGCAAAAGCTTCGCCGCGTTTGCCTGATTTGCCCAAGAAATGAGAAATCAAACCACCAACTACCAATGGAGTGTTTAAATCGAGTGGGATAAACATTCCCAAAGCAAATGCAAGTGGAGAAATTCCTAACCACAACATTAATAATGAGATAACAGCACCAACACCAAATAGCATCCAATGCACTTGTGCGCCCGGTAGCATTAATGGTTCGATTACTGCTGCCATTGCGTTTGCTTGTGGTGCTACTAATGGATCAGGTGTTTGTGGAGTTAGTACAAACCCATAAGCTTGAGCCAAAATATAGATAACTATACCTACTGTAGCCGATGATACTAATGTACCTAAGAATTTCCATTTTTGTTGTTTATATGGTGTTGTGCCAAGCCAATACCCTACTTTTAAGTCTGATATAAAACCGCCAGCCATAGATAAAGCAGTACAAACTATACCACCAATTACTAAAGCGCTCACCATGCCAGCAGGACCTGACAATCCAACTCCAACCAAAACAAATGATGAAAGAATGAGAGTCATTAGTGTCATACCCGAAACAGGGTTAGATCCAACGATAGCAATAGCATTTGCAGCAACTGTTGTAAACAAGAATGAAATAATTACGATAGTTGCTAAGGCAATCAAAGCTTGGAAAACAGTAATTTTAACACCTAAAATCAAGAAAGCAAACACAACAGCCACAACCATCAAAATAGCAATCAAAATAAAAGTCATTTTGATATCAAGTTGAGTACGGTCGTCTTGAGTTGCTTCAGATTTATTAGCACCAGAAAGACCTTTGACAGCCAAACCGAATGCAGAAAAAATTACGCTTGAAGAGCGAATAATACCAATGATACCAGCCATTGCAATAGCACCGATACCAATTGGGCGAACATAAGCTCTAAAAATTGCTTCTGCACTCATTGTTTCAAACATATTAACACCAGTAGTGCCGGCTGCAATTCCACCGATAGCATTAATCAACGGAATAAATACAAACCATGAAAGCAATGAACCAACAGTGATTATCAACGAAAACTTAAGACCTACCAAGTAACCAAATGAAAATACTAGTGGGCTGATGCTCATTTTGAAAACCATTTTCAACTTATCAGCAACATATTCGCCACCGGGAATTATCCTTGATGTTATTGTTTCGCCCCATAGTTTCATAGATGAAAACATGAATTCGAACAAACCACCAACAAGACCAGAAGTAACAAGTATTCCGGCTTGCTTTCCGCCTTTTTCGCCAGTAATCAAAATTTCAGTAGTAGCAGTAGCTTCAGGGAATGGAAATTTGCCGTGCATATCTTTAACAAAATATTTACGGAATGGTATTAAAAATAATATACCAAGAAATCCACCTAGAAGTGAAGACATAAATATCTGAAAGAAATTAACATCAATTTCAGGATATTTTGCTTGAAGTATGTAAAGTCCGGGAATAGTAAAGATTGCACCGGCAACGATTACGCCCGAGCTTGCTCCAATAGATTGGATAATAACATTTTGTCCGAGAGAGTTTTTTCTGTTGAGAGCAGCTGATACGCCAACTGCAATGATTGAAATTGGAATAGCAGCTTCAAAAACCTGCCCAATCTTCAAACCAGAATAAGCTGCAGCTGCAGAAAAAATAACAGCCATCAACAAACCCATAATAACAGAATAAGGAGTAACCTCTTGTATAGGTTGGTTTGCTGGCATCACCGGTACATATTCTTCTCCGGGGTTCAATTCCCTATATGCATTTTCCGGCAATCCACTCTTGTCGTTTTGTAATTCCATAAATCTCCTAATTATTATTTATTTTGCGCTTTTTTCGACCCAAACTTGTGCCAATGCCAATACAGTTTCTACTGTTTTTTCTAATGCATTGATTGATACCCATTCAGTTTTGGCATGGAAATTCTGTCCGCCTGTATATATATTTGGTGTCGGTAGTCCCATTTCTGTTAGTCTGGAACCGTCAGTACCACCACGAATTGGCTTCCAATAAGGTTTAACACCAACTCTTTCGGCAGCTTCCCATAGATAGTCGCATACTTCCGGAGTTTCTGTCAATTTATCATACATATTTCTATATTGTTCTTTGAATTCGATTTCGATTACTGCTTTGGGATACATTTCTTGAACTTCAGCAACTATCTTTTTCAACATTTCTCTCTGAACCAATAAACCTTCGGATTTGAAATCTCTTAAAAGACATTTAACTTCTGCTTTGCCAACAGAACCTTCGACGGTATGTGGATGAATATATGGTTCGTATCCTTCTGTAGTCTCAGGAGCCATATCTTTTGGCATTTTTGCAATAATGTCAGAAATCACTCTCACTGAGTTTATCATAATATTTTTTGCAGAACCCGGATGAATATCGCGTCCGGTAACTCTAATAACAGCAGCATCAGCACTGAAAGTTTCTTTATTCAATTCGCCAGGCATATCACCATCGATAGTATAGGCAAATTTTGCTCCGAATTTATTCAAGTCAAAGAATTTTGTGCCTTGTCCAATTTCTTCGTCAGGAGTAAATCCTATTCTAATATCACCATGAATGATGTTAGGATTCTTGATCAATGTTTCTGCCATTGTCATAATTGCAGCAACACCACTTTTGTCGTCCGAACCAAGAAGAGTAGTGCCATCAGTAGTTACAATCTTGTGTCCATAACATTCTTTCAAACCAGGATTTTCTGATTCACGAATAACAATATTAGTATCGCCTGGGAGCACAATATCGCCACCTTGATAATTTTCGATGATTTGTGGCTTAACGTTTTCGCCACTAACATCGGGAGATGTATCGACATGAGCAACAAACCCGATAACCGGAGTATTGCCATAAGCAGGATGATTTTCAGGAATATTCGATGGAATTGTTGCCATCACATAGCAATGCTCATCGATTTCAGCATCTACTACGCCAATTTCCTTTAATTCTTTTACTAATAAATTACCCAAGTCAAACTGTTTCATTGTGCTTGGAGTGGTTTCAGAACTATCGTCTGATCTTGTATCGATCTTAACATATCTGAGTAATTTGTCAATTACAGGTTCAACCATTTCAATTTTCCTAAAAAAATTTAAAAACAATTGTGCAAGATAATTAATAATAAAATTTGATAAAAGCAGTTTTTTCCAACATACTGAAACAAGTTGAATTTATTCACGTCAATTAAACTAATATGCTGTTTTTTAAAGCCTATTTATTATTTTTGAAACTTATGTTTATTGCAATATTTAAATAACTATGAAATATATTATTATTCTTTTGTTTTTCTTGCATCTCAGCTTTGCATTTGCTGCAGAACCAATTGTATTGAAGCATGCCGATGAATTTATTTTTGAAACTCTCGAAGACCAACAAGTTAGATATTTAGTCGGTAATGTTGAATTTTTGCAGGGCAATAAAATATTAAAATGCGACAAAGCTACTGATTTCATGGACCTGAACAAAATTAAGCTTAGCGGCAATGTAACTATAATTCAGAATACTCTTACTTTAAAAGCTCCACTTATTGATTACGATGGCAATACTTATATCGCAAAAGCCTTTGGTGGTGTTACTATCAAAGATAAAGAAACTTTCCTAAAAGCTGATAATGGAGACTATTCGACTAAAACATTAATTGCGGACTTTAAGGGAAATGTCAAAATCGAAGATGATTCTGTTATAATCTTTGCTGATTATATTCACCATGAGCGCAGAACAAGAAATTCTATTGCTTCAGGTAATGTTATGATTAAAGGAAAATATACCAATGTTTTGCTCACAGGCGATTCAGTAGTAAATATTTCTGCAGAAAAATATTCAAAAGCAATCGGCAATCCAATATTGATACAAATTGATACTGTCAAAAGTTCTAAGAATATTGATTCAATTGCAGCAAAAACTGACACATTAATAATACAAGCCGATTTGATGGAAGCATATAGAAATCCTAACAATGAATTATATAAATTTTCTGGTAATGTGAGGATGATTAGAACTGATGTAAGTTCAAAATCTGAAATTGGTTTTTATTATAAAGATAAAGAAAGAATACAATTGGAGCAAAATCCAACAGTATGGTATGATTCCACTCAGCTTCATGCCGATTCGATCGATATACATTTACCAAATAGGAAGCTTAATTTAATATTAGCTCGAAACAAAGCAATAGCCGTCACACAAAATGATACATTATTTTCGGATAAAAAGGAACAAATATCAGGTAATTCAATATCAATATTATTTGCATCAGATTCATTAGATAAAATTGTAAGTAAAGGCGATGCTAAAAGTTTATATTTCATGAAGACTGATGGAAAGCCGGACGGAATGGTGAGAATAAGTGCCGATGAATTAACAATTGATATAGAAGGAAAAAGTGCAGAAAAAATTATTATGATAAATCAAGTTCCCGGTGATTATCTTCCTGAACAAATGATATTCAGAAAAGAAAAAGAATATTATCTGCCATCTTTCAAATGGAAAAATGATAAACCTGTCAAGCCTAAAATAGAATTAAGGTCAGAATAAACAATAAAACAATTATTAATATTAATATTTGAATTATTGACAAATGTATTAATAAGTCGTGAAAATAATATTAATTAATCATTTTTCATCAATATTTATATTACAAATTTCAATTAATCCCTTATATTTCAAGGTGAGAGCCAAATTTACGTAAGTTTACTTATTGCATATTAATTTACAATATTATATCTTTGCTTTTGTCTATTCTACAAAACAATACAATTAATTTGGGTTAATTATTTTACATATATAAATTGATTAATAATCAATAATTGGCAAACACATGGTAACTGAACAAAAAAAAGTAGCAGTATTAATCGATAACCTCTATGAAGAACTCGAGTTTTGGTATCCATATTATCGGATGAAGGAAGCTGGATATGAAGTATATTCTGTAGCAGCCGAAAATCGTCAGTATATTGGAAAAAACGGCTTGAAAGTATTCCCGGATAAAACGATTAATGAAGTATTAAGCACAAATTTTAATTGTCTTATTATACCCGGTGGTTTTGCGCCGGATTACTTAAGACGTGAACCTCAAATTGTTGAATTTGTAAAAAGAATTTACGAAAAAAACAATTTTATTGCTGCAATATGCCATGGTCCCTGGCTTCTATCTTCAGCAGGCCTTATTAGAAATAAGATGATTACTAGTTTTTATTCTATCAAAGATGACTTGGTCAATGCCGGTGCTTATTGGATCGATCAAGATGTTGTTGTTTCTGATAGAATTATTACTTCTCGCAATCCAGATGATTTGCCTACTTTCTGCAAGACAATTATTGAGCTTGTCGAAGAATTTCAACCCGAGGAAGAAGAAGTAATTCTCTAATTCCCCGAGTTTATTTTTCTATCTCAGATAATTTACTGCTGCTGCGCATAGCATTGCAGTACCATTGATTAATGCTTGTTCGTCAGGACAAAATTTTGCATTATGTAATGGTGGGATTTCTTGTTTATCTTGGGGTTTGATCCCTAAGAACCAAAATGTGGATGGCACTTTTTCAGCAAAATATGCGAAATCTTCAGCCCACATTTTTGGTTCAAAATCCAATACATTATCAGATCCTAAAAGGTCTTTAGCTGTTTTTTTTGCAAATTCGCTTGTAGCTTGGTTATTCACTAATGGTGGATAACCTTTTTTAATTTTAAGCTCGAAATCACAATTATATAAGGCTACTAATTCTCTACATTTTGTCTGAAGTTCATTATGTATAAAATCTCGCCAATTATTATCGAATGTGCGTAAAGTTCCTAAAAGTTGAACTTTATCAGGAAATATATTTGTTGCCGAACCACCATTGATCGCAGTTATCGATAATACACCGGGATTGAGAGGATTTCTAAATTTAGTAACAAATGACTGAAGATAGACAACTAGATGAGAAGCTGCCAAAACAGCATCATTGCCGAGATGAGGTTGGGCTGCATGTGAGCCTCTGCCAGTGATAGTAAAATACAATTCATCACCGGAAGCCATAACCGGTCCGGCAGCCAAAGCTATCTTTCCTACTTCATCTGATGGATTGACATGCTGACCAAAAATTGCACTTGGCGCCGGATTCTCAAGCACAGCTTCTTTAATCATAAGCGATGCACCTCCGGGAATCAATTCTTCAGCAGGTTGAAAAATTAATTTTACACATCCATTAATTTCATCTTCGATTGATTTTAATATTTCTGCAGCTCCCAAAAGCATAGCAGTGTGCATATCATGGCCACATGCATGCATTATCCCATTATTCAATGATTTGAATTCACTTTCATTTTCTTCGAATATTGGCAATGCATCAATATCTGCTCTCAATCCAACACATTTATCACCTTTACCGACAAGTCCAACTACTCCAGTTTCTGTGCAAGAATAGTTTTCGATTGATAATTTAGTCAGATAATTTTTAATATAAGCAGATGTTTTAAATTCTTGGAAGGATAATTCCGGATTTTTATGAAAATTTCGTCTGTGATCTTTAACGGTTTCGAATAATAATTTCGATTTTTCTATGAAAAAAGATAATTCCATAATACAAACCTAATAATCAAATTCTACATTATAATTTATGTTATCTAAAAAGCGGGCAGGACCGCTTAATATTAATTTATTTAATACTTTATCTTCATCAATAATTAGCATTTCTTTAGAACTAGGAATAATACTTACAGGATATTCAACTATTCCTCTTTTTACCAAAGAATAAGCAGTCGATATTGCTCCAGTGCCGCATGCGCCGGTTTCTGCTTCGACTCCGCGTTCGTAAGTCCTCAAATATATAGTATTTCCAAATTTACATGCAAAATTGGCATTTGCACCGACATTTGCAAAAGTTTGGCTAAATCTTATTTTTTTTCCTAATTCAAGTATATCCATCGAGTCAAATTCTTCGATAGAAGCATATTCTTTGAAATAGACAAAATGTTGTGTCCCAACATCAACAAAGTCGCCTAAAATAGAGGTATCATCGATATCGACAGATTTATTTTGTTCAAAATATATTGGAAAATCAAAGAATAAACTGATAAAATCGCCTATAAAAGCATTATAAACAAATGAAGCCATTTCAAAATTTGTGCTTTTGCAAGAGCTATCGATAAAACCATAATCAACAGCAAATCTAACAGCAGCTCTGCCACCATTGCCACACATCATTCCGGAGCTTCCATCCGGATTAAAAAAATTGACAGAAAAATCATGCTTTTCAGATGAGCCAAGAGCAATTAAACCTTCTGCTTTGAAAGAATTATCATAATTGCACAACAATTTGCTTAATTCTCTCAAAGCAGAAAAATTTAATTTATATTCTCTATTGTCGAGAACAACAAAAAGATTTCCGGCACCCGACATTCTTCTGTAATTAATTATCATCTTTTTCTATCCAAAAGGCAGGTAGTAATCAGTTCGGCGGCCGAATCATGAATAAGACCATTGGTAGCAAGCAAGCTCCTATCGCCTAACTTATAAGGTTCACGGTTGAAATTGCTTACATTTCCGCCGGCTTCTTTCACCAATAGAATACCAGCAGCTACATCCCAAGGCTTGAGGTCAATTTCCCAAAATCCATCGAACTTGCCGGCTGCTACATAAGCTAAGTCAAGAGCAGCAGAACCTAAACGACGAACTGGAATACCCATTTGCACAATATCAACAAATACTTCTACGCAGTTGCCCGGATTATCACCCACATTATAAGGAAAACCAGTAACTAAAAAAGAGCCTTTTATATCATTGCAAGATGTCACTGAAAGTTTTTCGTTGTTCAGATAAGCACCTTCGCCTTTTTTGGCAGTAAAAAGCTCATGCAAAATTGGTTGATAGATAACACCACAGAGAATTTCACCGTTAAGTTCAGCAGCAATACTCACAGAAAATATAGGAAGATTATGGGCAAAGTTGACAGTGCCATCAAGCGGATCAATAATCCATCTAATGTTATCAGAAGGATTAAGTCCGGATTTACCACTTTCTTCAGCAAGAAAATTATGATCCGGAAAATGAGACTTGATATAATCAATAATAATTTTTTCAGATTTCAAATCAAACTCAGTAACCAAGTCATTTCGAGCGCTTTTAGAACTGATTCTGAACGAAGTACCGTAACCTTCTCTCAAAACCTCACCGGCTTTGAGAGAAGCATCGACAGCACACTTAAGCAATTGATTAATCATTACAATTCCTATATAATTAGCATAGCATCGCCATAGCAAAGGAATCGATAATCTCCTTTAGCACCGCGCTTGTATGCTTTGAAAATATTTTCTTTTTCTGCAAAAGCAGCAGCTAATAGAAGCGATGGTGATGCCGGTGGATGGAAATTAGTCAATAATCGTGTAACAATTTTGAATTCGTAAGGTGGATAAATAAATTTATCTGTCCATCCTTTGTTTGGTTTTACTGCACCAGTAGTAAGTACAGAAGCTTCTAATGCGCGAGCAACAGAACAACCGACAGCATAAACATTCTTTTTAGCTTTCAAAGACTTATTGATTGTTTCTGCTGCTTCTCTGGATATTTCAAAATATTCGGAATACATTCTGTGTTTAGTAAGGTCTTCAACTTCAATTTTTTCGAATACGCCCTGTCCGATATTAAGCACAACTCGGGCAATTCTAACACCTTTTTTTTCCAATCTTTCAATTAGCTCGGGAGTGAAATGCAATCCGGCAGTTGGAGGTGCAATCGAAGCCAAATTGTCTGGAGAAGAAAACACACATTGATAAGTATCTTTATCATGTTCGTTTGGATCTCTTTTGAGATATTCAGGAAGAGGCATTTCGCCAATTCTTTGAATAATATCGAAAATATTGCCATCGTAACTAAATCTTACTGTACGTCCACGAGAAGTGGTATTATCAATTACTTCGCAGTAGAATTTGTTGTTATCGAAATAAATCTTATTACCAATTCTTACTTTCCGAGCCGGTTCTACCAATACATCCCAAATACGTTCTTCAGCTTTAAGTTCACGCAACAGCATAACTTCAATCTTAGCATTAGTTTTTTCTTTTTTTCCATAAAGGCGAGCAGGAAACACTTTAGTTTGATTAATAACCAAACAGTCACCTTTTTGGAAATAGTCATAGATATCAGAAAACTTTTTATCTTCGATTTCGCCGTTAGTACGGTTAAGAACCATCATGCCGGCTGAATCTCTCGGGTCTGCCGGAAATTTTGCAATCGAACTGCGTTGCAGTGTGTACTTAAATTCTGATAATTTCATTATATGTCCTTAAATAATAGATTTATATTAATTTATTTCAGTTGCTTTTGTCATAAATTCATTCATTCGGCTAATAAAGCTTATTGGATCTTTCATATAGCCTTCGATTAGTAATGCTCCTTCGTATAGTTGATTTATACTGCTATCGATCAAATCCGAATCATTATTTTTTTCAATCAATCTTGCAATATTTTCGATTAATTTATGATTAGTATTTACTTCTAAAATTCTCTTAGAACCACTAAAGTTTTTGTCCATCATCTGGAGCATTTTTTCCATTTGTGCATCCAAACCGGTCTTTCCAACTACTAAAGTAACAGGCGAATCAACTAATCTTGAAGATTCGACAACGTCTTCTACCTTATCGCCCAAAATTTCTTTAAATTTATTTATAACTGAAATTTTAAGCTCTTCTTCTATCTTAGTCGAATCCGATTTTTTATTTGAAAAGTCAATATCAGCTTTATCAATCGATTTTATTGGTTTTTCTTTATAATCTCTTAGATAAGGAATAGTGAAAATATCAGCCGGATCTGTTAATAGTAATACTTCAATATCTTCTTTTTTGAAATATTCAAGATTTGGATTTTTCTCGACTAATTCACGAGTCTGCCCCGAAAGATAATAAATTTCTTTTTGGTCTGCTTTCATTCTCGATAAATATCCGGCTAATGAAGTAAATTCACCAGGATTTGTATTAGTTGATTCATAACGCATCAATTCAACTATTCTTGCTTGATTAGCAAAATCAGAATTCAAGCCTGTTTTGAATAAAGTACTAAAATTTTTAAAGAATTCAATATATTTATCTTGATCTTTTTCTGCCCATTCTTCTAATAATCCTAAAATCTTACCGGTTATAATATTCTTGATTTTAGTCATTGCCGGTGAGCTTTGAGTAAGTTCGCGAGATACGTTAAGGGGCAGATCTTCAGTATCAATAACACCTTTGACAAATCTTAGGTATTCAGGTAATAATTCTTTAGCATCATCCTGAATAAAAACACGATTAGTATAAAGCTGTAAAGTTTTTTCTCTAGTATCAGTAAATAATGACTGAGGAGCATTCTTAGGAATAAAGATAATGGATTTGAAGTTGATATTACCTTCAATATTCAATACTAAATGTCCTAATGGATTATCATAATCATTAGAAATATATTTATAGAATTCATTTAATTCATCTTCGCTGATATCTTCTTTTTTCTTTTGCCAAAGAGCATTCACCTTGTTTAGTTCCTGATCAGCAATATAAATTGGAAAATCAACAAAGTTAGAATATTTATTGATAATACTTTTAACTTTCCAATCTTCAGCAAAATCTTTGAATTCGTCTTTTAGCTTGAAGCTGATTTTAGTACCGCGATTAGGTTTATCAATTTCTTCGATAGTATAAGAATTCTGGCCTGAAGATTTCCAGCGATAAGCAATTGAGTCAATTTCATAATTTCTAGTTTCGATAGTAACTTCGTCAGTAACCATGAAAACAGAATAAAAACCAACACCAAACTGCCCAATAAAATTGGCATCGAGCTTATTTTGCTTAGCTTCATTGACTTTTTTGAGGAAAGCAAGCGTACCTGAGCTGGCAACAGTACCAATTTGATTAATCAATTCATCTTTAGACATACCGATACCATTATCCTCGATAGAGAAAATAGAATTATCTTTATCTAAAGAGATAGTAATTTTCAATTTTTCATCTGCATCGAGAATATTAGATTCAGTTAATTTTTTAAATCTGAGTTTATTCAAAGCATCGGAGGAATTAGAAATAAGCTCTCGCAAGAAAACTTCGGGGTGAGTATAGAGAGAGTGAACAATCAAATTCAACAATTGTTTCATTTCTGCTTTAAATTCAAACTCCTGAGTCTTCTTAATTTCTTCCATAGCTAAACCTCTAATTATTAAACAATTACAAAATCATATATACACATTTTCAATTATGCGCACTAAGACAATAACTTTTGACGATTTGAAAATTTCATTATTGACAAAAATACGAAAAAAAATGCTAGATTTGAACTAAATAGAATAAACGATTTTTTATAGTTTGTTTTTTTTATTAAATTTACGTTCCTTGGTCAAACATATTTATAAAATGATTTATAAATTGTTTATATTGTATGTTGAATAAATTTGATTAAAATATACTAATTATTTTATTGAGGTAAAAATGCCAGATAGAAATTTGTATGCATTAATTCTTGGAGTATCAAGCGGTTTTGGTAGAGCTTGCGCCATTGAATTAGCACGTATTGGATATAACATTTACGGTGTCCACTTAGATACCGGTACAAATAAAGAAAAAGCTGAAGATTTCAGACGTTCATTGGAACAACTTGGAATAAAAGCAGTTTTCTTTAATCAAAACGGTGCTGATGATGCTACACGTGCCAACATTATTAAGTTCATTTCAGACGAACATAAAGAAGACGCCAACCATGTGCTTAGAGTTTTAATTCATTCAATGGCATTTGGTGCTATTGGTCCATTCTTCTCCAAAAATCCTCAAGAAATGTTGAAAAAACGTCAGCTTGAAATGACTATGGATGTAATGGCAAACAGCTTGATTTATTGGGTTCAGGATTTGTTTAATGGCGACTTATTAGCCGAAAATTCTAGAATTTTTGGTCTTACTAGTATTGGTTCTTCGAGAGCTATGGCAAATTATGGTGCAGTTTCTGCTGCTAAAGCCTCTTTAGAAGCTTATGTGCGCCAAATTGCTGTCGAATTGGCTCCATATAAAATTACTGCTAATGCAATTTTGGCTGGATTGACTGATACTCCTGCAGCTCAAAAAATCCCCGGTTTCTCTAAAATGCTTAAGCATGCTAAGGAACACAACCCATTTAATAGAAATACTGTACCCGAAGACGTTGCTAAGGCTATTTCTTTGCTCATCGATGAAAAATTCTATTGGATTACTGGTCAGACTATCGGTGTCGATGGTGGCGAAAATATCCTTAACTTTATTGAAATGTAATTGATAGTCAATTAATAGATATTATTAAAGGAAAATTATGTTTGAATTAGTATTAACTGAAGAACAAAAAATGCTTCGCGAAATGGTTCGCGATTTTGCTAACAATGAATTAAAACCTATAGCTGCTAAAATTGACGAAGAAGAAGCTATTCCTATGGAAACTATTAAGAAGATCGGCGAACTTGGTCTTCTTGGCGCTGCTTTCCCTGTTGAATATGGTGGAAGTGGTTTCGGCGAATTCGGTTATTGCTTAGTGCAAGAAGAAATCGGCAGAGCTTGCTTATCTACTGCTACAATGATCGGCGCTCACGTTTCTATCGGTACCAACTCAATATATATTGGTGGCAGTGAAGAAGTAAAACAAAAATATGTAGTTCCTTGCGCTCAAGGCGAAAAAATTGCTGCTTTTGCTCTTACCGAATCTAAAGCCGGTTCTGATGCCTTCGACGTTAGCACTCGCGCTGAACGTGATGGCGACCATTGGATTCTTAATGGCGAAAAAATGTGGATCACTAATGGTCCTTTCGCTGATGTTTTTGCTGTTTATGCTCGCACTAACCGCGGTATTACTGCTTTCGTTGTCGAAAAAGGCACTCCTGGTTTTGAAGCTGGCGCTCCTGAAAAGAAAATGGGTATCCGTGGCTCAAAAACTTCTACTTTGACTTTCGATAACGTTAAAGTGCCTCATGCTAATATGATCGGCGACGAAGGTCGTGGCTTCTTGATTGCTATGAAAACTCTTGACGCTGGCCGCCTTGGTCTTGGTTCTGCTTGCCTTGGTGCTTGCAAAGAATTGTTAGAACTTTCTGTCAAATATGCTAAAGAACGTAAACAATTCAACGAACCTATCGCTAATTTCCAAGCTGTTCAATTTATGCTTGCTGAAATGGCTACTTTAATCTATCAAGTTGAATCTTTGGTTTATCGTACTGCTACTCTCTACGATAAAGGTGAAATGCTTTCACGCCAATCTGCTATGGTTAAATTAGTTTCTTCCGAAGCTTTGGATAAATGCGTTGACTTGGCTATGCAAATTCATGGCGGTATGGGTTATTCACGTGAATTGCCTGTCGAAAGATTCTATCGCGATTCAAGAATCAACAGAATTTTCGAAGGTACTACTGAAATTCAAAAACTTGTTATCGCTCGCGATATTATTAAGAGAAATGGTATTATGTAATTCTTTGATAATTTCATAAAGATTTTCTAAATTGCAAGGGGCTTATGCCCCTTCTTTTTTTTTATTTTTTGGAGATTATTAATGAATTTGAATAGAAATAATTCGCTTCTGCTTGTGATCGATATCCAATCCAAGCTTTTCCCTCATATTGCTGATAATAATGCTTTAGAAGCTAACTGCAATAAACTAATAAATGGTGCTAAAGTACTCGGACTCCCTATTTTAGTAACTGAACAATATACCAAAGGATTAGGATTTACTCTCGACTCTATCAAAGAAACTCTCGATAAGGATTATAACCCCATCGAAAAAGCTGAGTTTTCTTGCTATAGAAACGAAGAATTTAAGAAAGTTCTCGATTCGATGAATAAACGTACAATTATTCTTTGTGGTATTGAGTCGCATGTTTGTGTTTTGCAAACTTGCCTTGACCTTATCAATGAGGGCTATGCTGTTGCTGTTGTCAATGATTGTGTTTCGTCCAGAAAATTATCTGATAAAACTATTGCTATCGAAAGAATGAGAGACGAAGGTGCCATTATTACAAGCTACGAATCTGCTTTGTTTGAA
>CAZBNQ010000017.1:0-18386 GCA_964493035.1 uncultured Hyphomicrobiales bacterium
CAAATATAAATAAAGACTCTTATTTATTGAATTATATTACAATTGAGACAGGTCTAAGACCTGTCTCTACAAATATAAATAAAGACTCTTATTTATTGAATTATATTACAATTGAGACAGGTCTGAGACCTGTCTCTACAGATTTAAATAAAGACTCTTTTTTATTGAATTATATTACAATTGAGACAGGTCTAAGACCTGTCTCTACAAGTGCATTTAACATTGCAATTGTGTATATTTCTTTCTATAAAAGTTTATTCACCAATAATTTTTACAAGAACTCTTTTTCTACGTTTTCCATCGTATTCGCCATAGAAAATTTGTTCCCAAGGTCCTAAGTCCAATCGGCCTTCAGTAATAGCAACAACAACTTCGCGACCCATAATTTGACGTTTGAGATGAGCATCAGCATTATCTTCGAATCCATTATGACGGTATTGAGAATGAGGTTTTTCGGGTGCAAGTTTTTCAAGCCAAACTTCAAAATCACTATGCAATCCGCTTTCATCATCGTTTATAAAAACGCTTGCAGTGATATGCATAGCATTAACTAAAACCATTCCTTCTTTGATATTTGATTCATCGATACATGTTTCTATTTCGCGAGTTATATTGATATATTCACGTCTTTTTGTTGTATTAAACCATAATTCTTTTCTAAAACTTTTCATTAATCTCTCCAAATAAAAAAAGCCTGCTTATGCAGGCTTTTAACGAATTTAGAACTCTTATTATTTTGTGATGTTCATAATTTTTGTGAAAGTAACATTATCTGTTTTTGCTACAATCATATAAGAACCTGAATTGAACAAATCAGTATTAAGAATAATTTCTTTATCGCCGACTATCATATCGGAATAAATTTTAGCAACTAATTGACCAACCGAGTTATAGATATCAACATCAAAGAATTTTGCTGTTTCGGAGTGAATTGAAAATCTTGCAACATTAGAAGCAGGATTTGGAGCAACTTCGCTAATATATGCACCATATTTGCTTAAGTCTTCTTCGATTGAATTAACGATTGCTGTTGCGTTGATTTCGGATTTTACATTACCACAAACTGAAGCGTTTTCAATATTGAAATCAATAGTAGCTTTTTTGGCACCAATCGAACTTGGAGCAAATTCAATTTCAAGATCTAAACCTTCGCCCGGATTTAAAGTAAATTTGCCAGCACCAGATTTGATATTGAAAAGATTTACATCTTGCCCACTCATTTTTACTTCACCACTGATAGCAACCGAAGTTTCATTTTTTATAATATCATTAAATGTTTTAGTAGATTTTTTACCTTCAGCTGTTTCAGGCATATCAATTTTATTTTCTACACTTGCACCACATGGAGCAACTAAAGTAACAGGTGGAATATCGCATTGGCTTGTCTTTACTGTAAAAGAATAATCAATAGGATCGCCTGCCGGTGATTTTTTGTATTTTAATTTGATTTTTTTACTTGTATTCTTTGTGATTGTGAATGGAGGATTGTCGGAAACAACATCAAAATCATTAGCAGGGCTAAAGTTGAATTCAGTAACGTTAAAATCAGCATTTTGAGCTGTGACTGTGATTTCTTGTTCAGTTTTACCCAATCCAGTAGCACCAAACAAATATTTTGGATTATCGAAGTTGATTGTAGCCATAGAGCTTGTTGGAGCTTTGTAAGTAAGTAAAGAAGTAACAGGAACTTCTAAGTCTTTTTTCAAAGTGATCGACATATTTCTTTCGCGATTGGCTTCACCACAAGCAGGATTTATTGGCCAAGTGATTCTGCATTGTTTTCTGCCTTGCATTTCATTGACAATTTTTCCATAATACTTAAACACATCGGCTTTAGTCAATGCTTCGACAGCTCTTCCACCGGTTTGGTTAGCTATATAATATAGATCTGACAAAGTTTGGTCGGCAGTAATAGGAGGTTGAACAGCAATAACAAATAAAACAATATTATTATCTTTAAGTTTTTGAAGAATTTGCTGCCATTCGAATTTAGTTTTTTGTTCGTGATAGCCATCAGTAATCATGATACAAACTTTAGGATATTCTAAAGGTTTATTTTTCATAAGCTCAAAAATATTACCAGCAGGATCGAGGAAAGGAGGATTAAAATTGGTAAGACCTTGGAATAAAGGCATGCTATTGTCTATCCAATTAGTTACTTCAGCTTTTGTACCTCTCCAGCCAGTGCCACTAAACAATACAGTAGAGAAAGGAAGAATATATACTTCTGTAGGTTTGTTAAATTTCAAAGAATCCAGAAAATATCTAATGCCTGCAATAATCCAGTCTTTTCTTTTTTCTGTAGAATTTACAGATTCATTCATCGAAGCAGTAAAGTCAGTCAATAACATTACAGACATAGGAGTTTCAGCCGGAAGCTGAGTGCAATCAATTTGGATTTTTGAAGGATCGATAGTAATCCCATTTTCTTTAACGTCGATATCAGATGATTTGATATCGATTATCGGTTCGCCCATAGCAGAGCGTGCATAAAAATAACCGCTCATTTTAGGAAAGGCACTTGTATCGACTCTCATCAATCTAAAGCCTTGAGCAAAAGAATCGACTGTGATTAATACCATTAGCATGGCTAGTGCCGAAGCAAAAAGTAAAGCTCTTTTTTTCATAATCATCCTTGTCACATTTATTACTATAATAATTAAAGTCATGAATTTAATATTTATATCCATTGCACTTAATATAATTTTTTTTTATTTGAAAAACAATTTAAACTTGATTTTCGATCATAATTATTTCGATTTATTAATCAATATTTTGTAATTTGTTATTATAAAATTATTTAATTTTTTAATAAAAGGATAAAAGAATGAAAAAAATTCTTACAATCGCTATTTTAATGGTAGCTGCTTTTTTCACTGCTAATGCTCAGACTGGTGAAGAATTATTCGAAAAATCAATGAAAGCTATGGGATATGACAAGCTTGAAGCTATCAAGACTTTTTCTCTCAAAGGTGTTATGGCTAGTCCTATGATTGGTGATTTGCCAATGATTTATAAAAAGAAAAGTCCAAATAAATTTTACTTCGAAATAGAAGCAATGGGCAATAAGGTTATTACTTTTTCTAATGGTACAAAAACTTGGTCAATCAATCCTATGGCTGGCTCTACAGAAGCTCAAGAAGTTCCTGAACAATTCAAAGATCAAGTGGATCAAGTTGGCAAATTATTGAATCCTTTGAAAGATTACAAAAAAGATGCTGAAAAAATTGAAGTTCTTCCTGAAAAAGCAAAAGTAAATGAAAAAGATTGTTTTGTTGTTGTGATTACTAACAAACAAAAAAATCAAGAAAAATACTATATTGATGCAATTACTTATTTTTTAGTTAAAGTTGGAGTTACTGGCGAGCAGCAAGGCCAAGCTACAAATATTGAAATCACATTCAATGATTTAGGCAAAGCAAAAGGTTTTGTTTATGCAAAACAAATGGAAATTTCTGACGGAACTCAAAAACTTCAAGAATTCAGAATTGAAGAATTTAAAATTGATGAACCTATGGATGATTCAATTTTCGAACTTAAAAAGTAAAAAAAAGCCGGATCAAATCCGGCTTTTTTTTTATTTATTTTTTGCTTCTTCATAAAATCGAGTATTCGAAGGGTCTAAGTATATCAAATTTTTAAATACATTCATATCCTTTTTGTAGCCTTCGAAAATTCCTGCTAAATCTCTACCCTTAGTATCAAAGAATAATTGCAATAGAGCACTTGGAACAGATAATTTCTTTTCTTTAAATTCAGCCATATCAGCAATCACTCTAGCTAAGTTGTCAATACCTTTTTCTTTGTTTTTAGCCATTTCGTCCAAACCATCAACATAGAAACTATAAATCAACTTTCTAAAGTCTTCATAGCGAATGTCGGTGAGTTCATTGATTATACTGAATTTTGTGTATTCTCCGGGAGTGATCATAGTGGAATAACCATCCACGCCACGAGCAGCACCCATTTGAATTATTTGTTTTGCTTGATCGTAGATAGGACTACCATCGAGCTCGCCATAAGTATCAGCATCAAAACCAATTATTGTAAGAATATAGAAGTCTAAAAGACTTGTAAATTCATCAAATCTCATAATATTAAAAGATAAAGAAGCACCCTGGGAATAGGGGAAAGCCCATTTTTCATCTACAGCACGAATAGTAACAGTAGCACCACCTTCTTGCCCTTCGACATATCTCTTGGCAGCTATAAATAACTTACCAGCATAAACTCCTTTGTTTCCACCTGTTAAGAAAATGCTTACATCCACCGGGATTCTTGGTCCTTCCCATTCTAATTTAGTAAACTTATTGTTGTTGAGATAATTTTCTACATCTCTTTGCATTGTCGATACATACACTCTTTTTTCAGGATCAACATAATCCATATTGATTGTAACTTGTGCTTGAATTTCTTGAGCAAAAAGTTTAATGCCCGGGTTCAAAGCAATTAAGCATAAGAGTATAAAAAATAATTTTTTCATGTGTCACTTTTTATTTTGTTAATAATATTATTTTCAATAATTTAATGTCGGTTAATAAGACCGACGGCATATAAGATTAAACGAATAAAAACGCAAGCGATTTCAGTCGAACATAATTTAAGAAAATTTTTAACATAATAAAAAAATATCATGAAAAATGGCATATTTATATCGTTATTTGTGCTGAGTTTTTCATTAGCTGCAGCACAAACAACAAATTCATCTGTAAGTTCCAATCAAATCGGTGAATATGGATTTTCTCCGTTATCTGAGGCAGATAGTATAATTCTTATATGCTCGTTTGTGCCTTCAAGATTTGGATTAGATGAATTAATGCAATTCAATTCTCAATTTATTATGCCGATGGATAGAGTTAAGTTTGCGGCTTATGTTAGTTCGATTGGCAAAAAAAAGTTTAATGAATTAGAATTGTCGATATTATCTATTTATGACTTGGATGATAATTGGCAATTGGGTGCTGGAGTCAATTTAAAATCATTAACAATTCAAAAAATCTATTCAAATGAATATATTAGCTTTGATATATTTTCACGACTTAAGTTTGGCAATAATATTTCTGCAGCGATTATTTTAGAAAATATTAATGGTAGCGATTATTTGTTAGACAAATCGATTAAAAGACAATCTGCATTAATTGGATTTATGTATTCTAGTGAAAAGGCTTTAGAGTTTGAATTAGGGACTAAAATATATATCGACAAAAGAAGCAGTTTGTATTCAAATATTAATTTTTCATTAACTGAACTGATTTATGCAGGTTTGTCTTATAAAAGTAACCCGGAAGAAGTTTGTGTGTTATTAAAGGTAAATACAAAGTTAAATATTAGATTATTTATTGGATTAGGGTATAATATAAAACTTGGTTCATCGCCTATTTTAGGCTTATATACAAATTTTTAGGAAACATACAAAAATAATATAAAGAAAAAAGAGTTTTATATTTTAATAAATGTAATTAACTTTGTGGGAAATTTTAGAACGAATTTGAATTTTTAAATATATAAAGGATTCTTTATGCAATTATTAAACGCCTTGGCAGTAGCTGAAGTATTTAAGTTCTTCTTAGTATCTTTTACTAATGAAGAAGGAAAGACATCGATTTTTGCTTTAAATCCTAAAGCTGGTGTTATCCTTCCAATAAATATTGCACGCGATGAAGATTACGAAGAAGATTTTGATGACGACGAAGAGTTTGACGAAGAAGACGATTTCGCTGACGAATTTGAAGATGATTTTGATGAAGAAGATTTTGAATTTGATGAAGAATTCGATTTTGACGAAGATTTTGAAGAATTCGACGAAGATGAAGACTTTGATGATTTCGACGAAGATGAAGACGACTATGATGATGAAGACTAATTAAAGTCTATAGATTGTTATTTTTTTGAGGCTGTAACTTCGGTCAATTGATTGATTCTTTGACTTTGTTGCAGCCTTAATTATTTTATGCAATTGTTTTTACTTTAGCATAGATGTTTTTATGAAACTTTTGGTTTCATTTATCTTATTCCTTTTATCTTCTTTACCAATTTTCTCTTTGGATGATTGGGATTATGCTGATATTCGTGAATATCTTGTGTCAGTTTCCGAAAATTCTGATATAGAATTTTTGATGGAAAGAATTGAATTTTATGCAAGCCGACCTGTTAATCTTAAGTATTCTAATTCAAATCAATTGATCAAAATTCCTGGTATAGATAGAAAACTTGCTAATAGCCTTATTGAATATGCTGATGTCAATTCAAAGTTTTCATTTAAGTTTATTCGTGATAGTCTTAAACTTTCTAAAGGACTATTTAAAATTATCAGAAATTGTACTTATTATGATACTTTATCTGTTTCAATTCAAAATAATCAATTTAAGCAACGCATTAGTAGTGAAATTCCATTTAATTCTGCCTATGGATTTGAAAATAAGTCGTTCGTTGGAGATAAATACTCTTATAAGCAAAAGACAGAACTTCAAATTGATAATTATAACATTGTTTTTCTATCTTCAAAGTCTGAAGGTGAATCTTCTTATTTTGAGTTTTATTCTGCTGGTCTTGACTATAATGGCACGATAGCAAATATTATTATAGGTGATTTTACAGTAAAATCTGCCTATTCTAATATTTTTGGTGAGAGTTTTTCTTCCAATAAAGGTACTAATATAATTAATCCAATAAGTGACTTTTCAAATCAAATAAATATTAATAAATCCAGTTTAGATTATTTGTTTTTCAGAGGTGTAGCAGCAATAAAACAAATTGAACTGTATAAAGGAATAAATTTGGAGTTGCTTGGCTTTGCTTCAAATATTAATCGATCAGCAAGCATTGAAGATGGAAAAGCTGTTTCCATATATAAATCCGGCTTGTTTCGTACTTATACCGAAAAGAATAAAAAAGATAAGCTAAATGAGAAATCTATATCATTAATATCGAGTCTAAGTGCAAGAAGCTATTTCATTGGTTTTAGCTTACTATATTTGAATTATAGCAAAGAATTATATACTAAATCTGCAAATGTATTTTCAGGGAAATCCGGTTTGTTGAAAAGTATATTTACTGCATATTATTCCGGAAATTTATCATTTTATTCAGAATTAAGCATGGATGCTGATAATAAATTTGCCTTTAGAGCCGGTACTAATTATTCATTCAACTTTATAGATTTAGCAATTCAATATCGTGAATATGCAAAAGATTTTAGATCTCCATTTGGTCAAAATTTTGGAGAACAATCCGTTGCATCAAATGAAAGGGGAATTTATACCGGGATTGAAATCAAATCCTTTAAAAATTTGCTTGTTTCGAGCTATATAGATATTTATCGAACTATAACAAGAACTTACCAAATTGATTTGCCGATCAGTGGATTGGACCTATTATTCTTTATTCAATATCAACTTAATGAAAAAACGACTATAACGTTTAAATTTAGAAATGAAACCCGGACTGATGCCATTAGAGATTCAATAAGCAAGTTTCAAATTCTATTTGATAAGATTAGAACTCAAGCTCGACTTCAATATGATTATCAATATTCACCAAAATTAAAAATATCTCAAAAATTTGAATATTGCTTTATTGATTTTCAGGGAATCAAATCTACCGAAAGTGGAAGCTTGATTAAAACTGAACTAAGCTATAAGATATTCAATAGATTAAAGATTAGTAGTGATTATACTTTGTTTAATACAGATACGTATGAATCTGCAATATGGGTGATGGAATCCAACATGCCCGGTGAATACAAATCTCCGGCTTATTATGGCAAAGGTAATAAACTGGCACTTGTCCTTTCAATCAATCTTTTTGATATTACTAATATTTATGTCGTTTATTATCAATCAAATAAAAATAAAGTCCGAAGCATAGGCAGCGGACTTGATGAAATTAAAAGTAATAGATTAAATTCAATCAACTTGCAGTTTGAGTGGAATTTATAATATAATCTTTCAAGAAATCAGCCAAATTAAGAGTAGCTTTAAATCTATGGCTAATAGCATTTTTTTCGCTTGAATTCATTTCAGCGAAAGTTTGATTAAAACCATCTGGAACGAATATTGAATCATAGCCGAAGCCCATTTCGCCACGTTCATCGTCAATAATTTTTCCATTGCAAATACCTTCGGAGAAATGCTTAGCTTTGCCGTCATAAAAACAAAAAACGCATCTGAATCGAGCATTTCTATTGTTTTTATTCTTAAGCAAATCAAGTACTTTTGAACGATTTGCTTTGTCATTGCCGTGAACACCTGAAAACCTTGCTGAGTTTACACCCGGAGCCATATCTAAGGCTTCAATTTCCAGACCTGTATCGTCGGCAATACAAATAATCTTATATTCATCAAAGAAAGCTTTAGCTTTGATTTCAGCATTTTCACCAAGATTGATTCCTGTTTCTTCAGGATCGATCGGTGTATCAGTTATTTGTTTTGGAAGAACAAGCTCAATTTGATTTGGAAGTATTTCATCCAAAATATGCTTAATTTCTTCGGCTTTATGTTTATTATTTGATGCTAATAGAATTTTCATTGTTTACAAAAAAAAGAATCCAACAAAATATTGACAGCACTTGTAGGAGTAGTAATTCCGGCAAGAACTTGTGTTTTTAGATTTGGTAATAATTCTGAAACTTTGCTATCCGAATAAAATCTATCTAAGATTTCTGATTCGATCATAGATTGGACCCATTCAATAAGCTGTTGTTTGCGACGATTATCGAATACACCAATTCTCTTTGTTATATCGACAAATCTATTAATTTCTGACCAAATATTATCAATCCCCATACCTGTAATAGCAGAGCAAGTACTTGCAGTAGTTTTCCATCCTTCAGTAGCAGGCAAAAGCATTTGAAGAGCTTGTGCATATTGGTGTTTAGTAAGATTCGCTCTTTGTATATTATCACCATCTGCTTTATTAACAACAAGCATATCTGCCAATTCGACAACACCTTTTTTAATTCCTTGCAATTCGTCGCCAGAACCTGGAATAATAACAAGCATAAAGAAATCGACCATCGATCGAACTGTTATTTCGCTTTGCCCGACACCAATAGTTTCAATTAATATGACATCATATCCAGCAGCTTCGCAAATCAAAATTGTCTCTCTTGTTTTGCGAGCTACACCACCTAAAGTACCCGCCGAAGGTGACGGTCTGATAAAAGCATTTGGCTCTCTGGACAATTTTTCCATACGAGTTTTATCGCCCAATATCGATCCTTTGGAAAGAGTAGAACTTGGGTCAATTGCCAATACAGCAACTCTCAAACCAAGACTGCATAGATAGGAACCAAATTCTTCGATAAATGTGCTTTTTCCGGCACCTGGAGCGCCGGTAATACCAATTCTAATGGATTTACCGGTGTGAGGAAATATACCTTTCAATACCTCTTGAGCTTTTTCAATATGCTTAACTGAATTACTCTCAGTTAGGGTAATTGCTTTAGATATTAAAGTTAAGTTTTTAGAAAGAATTCCATCCACATATTCTTGAACAGAAAATTCTTGTTTTTTTATTTTAGTTTTAAATCTGTTTTTTGCAGATTCTTTATCGCTAATACCGGGCATAACAAATGATGCAAACTCAGTGCCTGCATCGTCCGGTGTCCACTCAGGTTTTATATTGTTTTGCATTTATAACCGTAATAAATATTTTTACCTCTGCAAAATTACGATAATATTTTTAATATCCATCTTTGTTTTAACTTTGGCTATATAAATTCCATCGGCTAATGAATAGCCAAATTTATCATTAGTATTCCAATAATTTGAATTATTGTCAATTGTGGATACTTCTTCGCCTAATAGATTGAAAATACTTATGTTATCGAATTGTCCGCTAATGTTTATTATGTCTTTGGCCGGATTGGGGAATAATCGAATTTCATTATCTTTGTTTGGATCGATTGAAGTATTAATTCCACTTAATTCAATAATCCTATCATTTCCATTACTTGTGCATAAATAAATATTACCATTTGGGGCGACCAAAACATCTCTAAGCCTGCCATATTTATTGATCAAAAATTCTTTTCTCTCAACTATTTTATCTTTAGTATCATTCAATTTCAATTGTAATAATCTCTGCATTTTTAATGTAGCAACTAATAGTGAACCGTTAAATTCAGGTATGTTAGTATGGTTGTAATAATCCATTCCGCATAAAGCTAAAGTTTGAGTAGGTTCAAGAGAGATTATTGGCTCTTTTACGTTATTTTCCGAACAAAATTGCGATTCATTTGGCTTGTTGTTGTCGCAATAGCCAGCAACATTGGGCCAACCATAATTTCTACCTTTTTCGATAATATTGATTTCATCATCAGTCGATGGACCATGTTCTGAACTAAAAAGTAAATCATCAACAAAAGTAAGTCCTTGAGGATTGCGATGGCCATAAGTCCAAATTGGACTTCCTGCAAATGGATTATCCTCGGGAATAGAGCCATCATCGTTTAGCCTTAATATTTTTCCAGAAAGACTAGAAAGACTTTGCGCTGATGATTGGTTTGATGCATCTCCGGTACTTATATATAACTTCTGATCCGGACCAAAAAGAAGTCGTGAGCCATTATGTATCGAAGCTCCAGGTATTTTATCAAGAATTATTAATGGTGAACTAATAATATCAGCATCAACTTTATATCTAACAATTTTTTCAAGTGTTGTATTATTTGGACCTTTGTAATTATAGACCACATACAAAAATGGTTTTGATTCAAAATCCGGATGGAATACCATTCCTAATAGTCCACCTTCATTATTTGGATATACATCAGAAATAGTTAATAAAAGCTTAAACTGACCTGTTATTGGATTGATTTTATTGATTCTACCTGGTCGCTCAGTAAACCAAATAGTATTGTCTGGAGCCCAAACCATATCCCATGGATATGATAGATCAGAAATTAACTCTCTTTCTTTAAATTCTGCTGCTAATAAACTGATTGAGCTTATAAAAAAAATTAAAATATTCTTTATCATAGTTTCACCTTAATTCGTTATTTTAAAGATTATAACGTAATAAAAAATAAAATATTAGGCTTGCCTAAAATATAAAATATAGGAGTTTGATTTATGAAAAGATTGTTTCTGTTGTTTGGATTATTATTATCTAATATTAGTTTATTTGCATCTGGAACTGGAATCAAATCAGGCCCCATGCTTGGCTATTCTGAGATGAGAGAATCAATGGTTTGGATTCAAACAGAAAAAGAGGCAAAAGTAGAGATGGAGTATTTCGATATCGAAAATCCTAAAATTAAATTTATGAGCAATTTTGTAAGAACTGACAAATCATCAGCTTTTACAGCAAAATTAATAGCCGACAAAGTAGAACCGGGAAAAAAATATGAATATAAAATTCTATTAAACGATAAACCTGTCAAATTAGATTATCCGACAATATTTCAAACTCCAAAATTATGGCAATGGCGTGAAGATCCGCCCAGCTTAAGAATTGCTATGGGAAGTGGTACTTTTATCAATGAGGAGAAGTATGATCGTGCCGGCAAGCCGTATGGTGGTGGATACGAAATATTTAAATCAATTTATAACATAAAACCCGATATTATGCTCTGGTTAGGCGATAATGTCTATCTTAGGGAAGCTGATTATTATTCTCGAACAGGAATAATAAACAGGTACACCCATGTCAGATCTTTACCTGAGATGCAGCCATTATTGGCAAACACACATAATTATGCTATACTCGATGATCATGATTTTGGACCTAATGATTCAGATCGTGGCTTTGTAGGTAAAGAGATGACTATGGAAGTCTTTAAAATGTTTTGGGCAAATCCAAGCTATGGTTATAGAGATATGGATGCTGCAGTGAGTATGTTTTCTTGGGCTGATTGCGACTTTTTCCTTTTGGATAATCGTAGCTTCAGATCTCCTAATAATAGAAAAACAGGCGATAGGGTAATACTTGGAGAAAAGCAGAAACAATGGTTATTTGATAATCTGGCTTATAGCAAAGCAAAGTTTAAGTTTGTTGTAATGGGTGGACAATTTTTGAATTCAGCCGCTGTTTTTGAAAATTATGCTACATATCCTGAAGAGAGAAATGAAATTATCAACTTTATTGAAAATGAAAAAATTGAAGGTGTTATTTTTATTAGTGGTGATAGACATTTTACCGAACTATCTAAACTTAAAAATGACAAAAAACCATTGATGCTTGATTTTACTTCTTCTCCTCTATGCTCCGGACCAGTCAAAGATGCTTGCAGCAAAGAAGTTAATTCCAATCGGATTGATGGAACTTGTTTCAATGAAAGAAATTTCGGACTTATTGAAATTAGTGGAAAATTAAAGAATCGTCAGATTAAGTTTATTACTTATGATAGTAATGGTAAACTAATTTGGGAAAAAACTTTTTCAGAATCTGATTTTAAAACTGAATAATAAAACAAAAAAACCGCTTGACTGATCAAGCGGTTTTTCGTACGCCGGACTGGATTCGAACCAGTGACCCTCAGCTTAGAAGGCTGATGCTCTATCCGGCTGAGCTACGGGCGCATTAGAGAATACAAAATTAAGCAGTTTTTGCAATCTATGCAAGAAAAAAATTCAATTCTATTGCTTTTTTTGTTTGATTAAATCATAAATCCTGAAATTTAAAAAATTTAATGACATTCCAAAAAATATGTCTTCAAGCGGAATTGTTCCTATTCTTATACCCAAATTATACATGTCGTTGTATTCTACTATTGGTATAGCTGTAAGAATACCGTTAATTAACAAAAATGGGATTAGAATTATTAGATAACTTGTCAGATAATAGTTGTGCTCTGCTTTACTTATTATCATCATTAAATTTATAATTGCACATAAGCCTAATGCATAGTAAGTGTATAATTTTATTGGATTAAGAATGGCTACTACACCTATCAGCATGGATACTACGATTATGATGATTTTAGAAAGCTTGATTGGTAACTTTTTATCATAAAACCTTACTACTTCATATACAAATAATCCTGCAAAAGGTATAGTGATAAAGAATAATATTTCCTCTAAAGGTATGTTTAATATGTTGATACCAAGAATATATTCCGGATTAAATCCCCAAATACCTTGCTGAATAAATAAATAATCCCAAATTAGGAATAGAATGGCATTTATGCTAATTGGGATAATTGTTGTTTTCCACTTATCTACAAAATGAAGTTTTTTTTCGAAACTCATGATTATCGGTCCGAGTATCACAGCCAAATTGATAAGCAAATAAGTATATTTCATTGTTTTTCCTTTTGTTCAAAATTAATTGGCATAAAATTAGCAAATTGTAACTTATGAATAAAACAATTATATATATATGCCTTGTTTTATTAGTTATTTCGTGTTCTGACGAACCTGAAGGCTTATTATATTATTCAGATGGTCAATATCAGTCAGCTAAAAAAGAATTTATCAATGATAGTGCTGATCACTCAGAAGCTAAATTTAATATAAGTTTAATTGATTTGAACCAAAATGATTTTAGTTCCTCATTGAGGATAATCAATAGCGAAATGCCCGATTCAATCAAATATAAAGTATTTTATAATTTAGGTACAAAAATTGGAAAGACTAATATTGATTCAGCATTGAGTTTTCTCAAGAAAGCAATGATTATAAATCCTGATGATTATGATTCAAAATATAACTATACCTACCTTTTGAATAAAATATCAAAGAATAATCAAAATCAAAAGAAAGAAAAGGATTCCACTGTAAAAGTGGACCCAATCCAAATGAGTCAGGAAAGAAAAGATGCTCTACTCAAACAAATAGAAATTGAGGAACTTAAAACACGAAGAAAATTGAATAAATCATTGACCACAAAACCAAAAGTAATCAGATGGTAAAGTATATTATTATATTTTTCTTGTTGTTTACGATGGATCTTTTCTCGAAAGTCGTTGATTTCAAGGTCATTGTCGAGAATAATAATTCAAATAGTAAAAATATTCATGTTGCTTATATATCAAAATATAAATTTGATAAAATTCAGACACCTGAGTTTAAAGATTTTTCAATATTGAGTGGTCCAAACTTTTCTGCATTACCTGATGGCTTTGAGTATTCTTATATTTTGAAACCAAAAAGAGAAGGCGAACTTACAGTTGCTCCTATAATTGGTATAATTGGAAACAAATCCTATGTGTCGTCGTCGACAAAAATCAATTTTAAGTATTCAAATCCGAATACGAGTAATCCAAATAATTTAGTACATTCTGATTATCAACGTCAAGTATTTATTCGTTTGGAAACCAGTAAGACCAAATATTTTATCAATGAACCAATTGTTGCAAATTACTACTTATATTATAACAAATCTTTCAATATTATTGAAGCAAACAGTATTGAAAATCCAAATTTTAATCGTTTTAATGCTATAGAAATCAAAGATATTAAAGAAAATCCCAAGGATATTCTGATAGATAATCAAATTTATGGAGTAATATTATTAAAACGTACTATTCTATATGCAAATATTAATGGGAATTACAATATTCCTCCACTAAAATATAAGTTTGTAATTGATAATACTTATAACTCACCGGAAGATTATATTTGTACTTCAGAATCTAAAGATATTGAATGTCTAAATCTTCCTATTATCAATAATTTTAATGGATTAATTGGTGAATATGATTGCAGCATTGACAATTATTCTCGATTAGTATATTTGAACAAACCATTTGAATTGAGAATACAAATTAAAGGTAAGGGCAATCTTCATTTAATAAATACCGACTTTATTAGTTTGCCTCAAGGATTAGAATTTTCTCTTAAGGATGTTATTGAAGATTATCAATATACAGATTCGTCGGTGACTGGTTCGAAAACATTTGTTTTAAATGTAAGACCAACAATATTAAAATCGTATAAATTTGTTCCGGTTAAAACAGTTGTATTTAATCCCTCAACAAATACCATAATCGGGCTTACATGCCAGGAAATCGAAATACAAGTAGAAGAGCAAAAGATAGAAGCTGATAATAATAGTTTTAATTATTTTTACTATTCCGGTTTTATTTTATTGGGAATAGGATTGATACTCTTGTTAGTCTGGTTTGTATCATTATCCAAACGAAATCGAGAACCAAAACAAGAAAAGCCTCAGGGTAATAATCAACATGTTATAATATTAAGCGAAAGCGATTATGAAGTAGTGTCGGATTATTCAGATATTGAATTTTTGGATGAATTTAAGACATATATATCAAAAAGTTTTAAACAAATGTTAAAAATTGATCCATTTGCGACATCAAATTTAGAATATAGCCTAAAAAAATCGGGAATTAATTCTCAATTAATAAAAGAAATTTGTAAATTTGTAATTGAGATAGAAAAAATAAGATTTTCTAATAAAAAGATTGATTTTGACAGAATCGCATTAATGAACAGATATAAGCAAATAATCGATAAGTTGGGTAATAATGAAAACCAAATTTGATATAAGTGCAGCAATGATAGTCAAAAACGAAGAGAAGAATATAGGCAATGCAATTAATTCTCTACGTGATTCATTTGCAAATATAATAGTAGTTGATACCGGCTCGAGTGATAAAACAGCATTTATAGCTGCAAAACTTGGAGCTAATGTGTTTTATCACAGTTGGGAAGATGATTTTTCTGCTGCCCGCAATCAAGCTATTGCTTATGTTAATTCTTCATGGATTTTAAGTTTAGATGCTGATGAAGAGTTGGATTATGATTCTTTTTTAGATAATCAAATCCATTTATCTAATAGAAGTATTGGCGGATTAAGTGTTATTATTAAAAATTATTTGGATAAAAATTTAACTAATTATACAACACACCGTGCCACTAGAATTTTCAGAAAGCATAGATCAATCAAATATCATGGCAAAATACATGAGCAAATTTCCGATTCAATTATTGATAGTGGATTAGAAATTATTGAGACCGATATTCAAATACTTCATTATGGTTATATAAATAGCAGTGAAGAGAAAAAATTAAGAAATAAGTACTTGCTCCAAGAAGAAGCAAATACAAATCCAAGCGATGATTATATAACATTTCATCTTGCCAATACAGAATTTTCGATGATGAATTTAGAAAAAGCCAGAGATTTATTCAAATCTATTGCTTACTCAAGAAATTTGTCCGAAGATCAATTGGAAATTGCAAGATTGAGATTAGCTCAAATTGGTCTAAAATTTGAAGATAAAAAATTGATTAGCGAATTTGGTTTCCATCCATTTAATAATATGGATAGGGAAGGATTGAGATTGTCTATTTTGGCTGCTTATCAGCTCGGACAAGGGAATTTTGAACTGGCAAAAGAATTGTATTCCAATCCAATTATAATGAATTCTGCTATGGTCGATAAGACTATTATTGAAAAAGCTATTGTTTTATTAAGAAATATTTAGATATGTTAAGTGATTATTTAAGCGAAGATAGAATTATATTAAATTCGGATATTACTGATAAATACGAATTATTGAAGGCATTGGTTTATTTACAAGTTGATGATTTGGAGCTTAAAGAAAAAATACTCAAAGATGCTATAGAAAGAGAGGCAATGCTTAGCACTGCAGTTGGTAATAAAATTGCCCTGCCGCATGTCAAATCAGAACAAATTAAATCAGTCAGTATTGCAATTATTACACTCAAAAATCCAATCGACTTCGAAGCAAGTAGTGGAGAGCCAATTCAAGTTGCTTTTATGATATTATCTAATCCTTACGAATATCATACTCATCTAAAATTGATAAGCGAAATCTCGAATAAATGCTCAAATTTATCTGCCGTAGAAAAATTAATTAATTGCAGCGAAAAGTCTGATTTTATTAATTTACTAATAAATTAATTTTTTCAGTACTTTAATAAAAAAGTATTGTATTATTCAATATTTTTTTACATTTTGCCAACGACATATCCTAATTAACTAACGGGATTTATTATGGCAAAAGCTATTAAAAAAAATGAAATGCCGCTTAAAAAATTTAATGATTTGCGGCTCGATACAGACAAACTCAGATGGTCTTGCCCTGAAGACTTATTCAGTTTTAAATCTACAAAAGAACTAAAGCCACTCAACGAAATTGTTGGACAACCAAGAGCTATTGATGCTATTAGACTCGGTGCGACTCTTCAAGCAAAAGGTTATAATATCTTTGTTACAGGGCTATCTGGCACTGGCCGCTTGACTACTGTAAAGTCTATTCTTGAAAATATTACAATTTCTTGCCCTATTACCTACGATTATTGCTATGTAAATAATTTTAAAAATGAAGATGAACCTAGACTTATAAAGTTACCTAAAGGCAAGGCTCGTGAATTTGCTAAATCTATGGATGATTCTATCACTTTTTTGCGAAGAAGGCTTCCAAAATTATTTGAAGAAGAATCTTATCAGCAGTCTAAAAGAAAAATAATTGAAGAGTATCAGCTTAGAGAAAAAAAGATTTTAGAAGAATTTGATGAAAGAATACTTCCTTTTGGCTTTTTAAGAGGGCAGTTAGAAACTGAGCAAGGCTCTTTGCATCCTGAAGTATTTCCTATTATCGAAGGTAAAGCTGTCGCAATTGAAGTTGTAGACGAATTGGTTGCCGAAGGCAAACTAGATAAGAAAAAAGCTGATAGTATAAAAGATCTTTGGCGCAAGTTTCATAATGAAATATTTGAACTAGCTCGCGAAGGTATGAAAATTATGCAAGAGTTTAGGAAAGCTCTTGCTGATAATGATAAAAATAATTCTGAGATTGTTGTTAAATCTGCTTTGGATGAAGTTAGAAATGCTACTCCAAATCCAAGTGTTGAAGTATATTTGAATGAAGTGTTAGATTTTATTCTAAATCATTTAAATATTTTTGTTCCGGCAAATGCTCCAGTTCCAAATATGCCCGAAGAGATTGCTGAAGACAAAGATACTGACTTCTTTAGGCTGTTTACTGTTAATGTTATTTTAGATAATTCAGAAACTGATAGTGCACCTGTAATTATTGAAACTACTCCTTCGTATTCAAATTTATTTGGTACAATTGAGAGAGTATATGACAAAAGAGGTGGATATTGGAGAACTGATTTCACAAAAATCAAAGCAGGCTCGCTTTTGAAGGCAGATCAAGGCTACCTTATCGTGAATGCAAATGATTTGTTTTCCGAAGCAGGAGTTTGGACAGCTCTAAAAAGAGTATTGCTTTACGATAAATTAGAAATTCAAAATTTTGATGCATATTTTCAATTTTCTCAAGCATCATTAAAACCTGAGCCAGTAAATGTTAATTTAAAAGTAATTATTATTGGTGGCTTATCGCTCTACCACATGCTATTCCATTACGAAAAAGGCTTTAAGAAAATCTTTAAAGTTCATGCTCAATTCGATTATGAAACAGCTAGGACAAACGAATTGATTTTGAG
>CAZBNQ010000018.1:0-18322 GCA_964493035.1 uncultured Hyphomicrobiales bacterium
ATTATTAAAACCATTTTTTAATAATAAAAAGAAGCAGTCCTTTTGGGACTGCCTCTTTCTTGTTTTTATTAGTCTTTCATCAATTTTTTGTATTTAAGTCTATGCGGAGTAACGTCTATTCCCTGTTTTTTCTTATAATCAACATAATCAGAATAGCCGCCTTCGAAAAATGTAACTTGTGAATCACCTTCGAAAGCTAAAATATGAGTAGCAATTCTATCTAAAAACCATCTATCGTGGGAAATAACAACAGCACAGCCGGCAAAATTTTCGAGACCTTCTTCGAGAGCTCTCAAAGTGTTGACGTCAATATCGTTTGTAGGTTCGTCAAGAAGCAAAACGTTAGCTTCGGAGCGGAGAGTAAGAGCCAAATGAAGTCTGTTTCTTTCACCGCCGGATAAGTATCCGCATTTTTTCTGTTGGTCGGCACCACTAAAATTAAATCTTGCAACATAAGCTCTTGAGCTAATAGTTCTGCCGCCAAGTGAAATATCTTCATCTCCACCTGATACTACTTGCCAAACAGTTTTTTCGGGATCGATATCTGTATGTGCTTGGTCAACATATCCAATTTTGACAGTATCGCCTACCGAAAAATCTCCGGAATCAGGAGTTTCGTGTCCCATGATCAGTCGGAAGAGAGTAGTTTTTCCGGCTCCATTAGGACCAATAACACCAACAATACCTGCAGGCGGAAGAGTAAAGCTGAGATTTTCAAACAATAGCTTATCTCCATAAGCTTTTGAGATGTTGTTTGATTCAATAACTTTATTTCCTAATCTCGGACCATTAGGAATTGTTAATTCCAATTGTTCTTCTTTTTCTCTTACGTCTTGGTTCAACAAGTTTTCGTAAGCACTCAATCTAGCTTTAGACTTAGCATGACGAGCTTTAGGCGACATTCTAACCCAATCTAACTCTCTTTCGAGGGTTTTTCTGCGTTTGGATTCAGCCTTGCCTTCGAGCTCTAATCTTTTAGCTTTTTGGTCTAACCAAGAAGAGTAGTTACCCTTCCAAGGAATACCTTCGCCTCTATCTAATTCTAAAATCCAACCTGCAACATTATCGAGGAAGTATCTATCGTGAGTGATAGCGATAACAGTACCTTTATATTGCTGCAAATGCTGCTCGAGCCAATGAATGGATTCAGCGTCCAAGTGGTTGGTAGGCTCATCGAGAAGCAAAATATCAGGTTGCTTCAGTAACAAGCGAGTAAGAGCAACTCTGCGGCGCTCACCACCGGATAGATTTTCAATTTTCCAATCTCCGGGAGGACATCTAAGAGCGTCCATAGCTCTTTCGAGTTTATTGTCGAGTTCCCATGCATCATGTTTATCTAACAAGTCAGTTAATTCACCTTGGCGATCGAGAAGTTTATTCATCTCATCATCATCGGTTACTTCAGCAAATTTCATGCTTATTTCTTCATATTCTTTAAGCAAATCGGCAACTTCCTGAACGCCTTGCATAACAACGTCTTTCACTGTCAATGAATCGTCTAAAATAGGTTCTTGAGGAAGATAACCAACAGAATAGCCTGGAGAAAAAACAACTTTGCCGTCGTATGAAGTTTCCTCGCCGGCGATAATACGTAATAATGTTGACTTACCGGAGCCATTCAAACCGATGATACCGATTTTTGCACCGTAGAAGAAAGACAAATATATATCTTTCAAAACCTGTTTGCTTGGTGGAAATATTTTACTTACACCAACCATTGAGAAAATAATTTTATTATCGTCAGCCATTAGATTTTCAAAATATGTTAAACAATTTGATGCAATATACGAAATTTTCGAAGATTAATTTATCACAAAAAGGAATATCAGCCTGTTAAACGTATGATAAATAAGTTGATTACGATTTTTGGCATTTGTTGTTGATCACTTTACATCATCTAATACTTTTCTAATAGAGTTCAATAAATCAGCTTTATTTAGTGGTTTCATAAGAATTGCTTGGATATTGTAGTCTTCTTTGGTTGTTTCCGTAAAAGATTCGTTATATCCCGAACTGATAATAATAGGAGTATTATTTCCTAATTTTCTTATATTTTGGGCTAATTCGAGACCGGTCATGTTTGGCATTATCTGATCTAAGAGAATCAACTCATAATCGTTCATCGAAGATAAAATTTTATCATAAGCTTCGAGCGAATCAGTAAATGAATCTACAGAATAACCATATTTTTCTAAAAGAAGTTTAGTTGTATTAGCGATAAATTCTTCATCATCCACAACTAAGATTCTTTCATGACCTGTCATAATTGCATCTGGATTTTCAGAAGCAGTTTCTTGTTCGCCATTATCGCATAATGGTAGTAGGATAATGAATTTTGCACCAGTGCCTTCTTGCGATTCAACAAATAACTCGCCATTATGACCAGCAATAATACCTTGAGTAACAGCCAAACCAAGGCCGGTGCCTTCTCCTACTTTTTTTGTGGTAAAGAATGGGTCGAAAATTTTATTTACAATTTCTTTGGGAATACCGGGACCATCGTCTTCAACAATAAGTTGAACATAATCCCTATCAAAGGTTTCAACCTTGTTGAGAGCTGCAAGATCATCTTTAGAAATTTTTGACAAACTTATCAATATTTGTGATCCTTTGCCTGTATTATTCATGGCTTGATAGGCATTAGTACAAAGATTCATCAAAACTTGATGGATTTGAACAGAATCTGCATTGATAAGTGCATTTTTAAATTCAGATTTTATATTAATCTTATATTTCGACTGAAATGTTTCATCCAGCAAATATTTGACTTCATCGAGAATTGAATTGACATTAATGACAGACTTGTCTTGATTTTTCATTCTGCTGAAAGTCAATATTTGCTTAGTAATATTTTTAGCGCGGTCTGATGCTTTAAGTATCAAGTCAATATATTGATTAGCAGGACTATTAGGAGAAGCCATTTTTGCTAATTCACTGCTTGTTATTATGGCTGATAAAATGTTATTGAAGTCATGGGCAACACCTCCAGCAAGAATTCCAATTGCTTCCATTTTCTGAGCTTGTCTCAATTTTTCGTCGAATAGCTTTTTATCGGTTATTTCTCTACAAACTTGCACGTAATGTGTAATTTTGCCATTATTATCAAAAATACCGAATATCATTGCTTCAAGAGTAATATGAGAACCATTGCTTTTGAACACAATTTCTTCGTACCAATTTTCTTTATTTGATAATTTCGAATATATAGATTCCAAAATCTTTTTTCGTTCAGAATTGAGTGGAAGAAGAAAAGAATAATTATCAAATTCAGAAAATCCATGATTTCTATTAAATTGATCGAAAGCCTTATTCGCAAAAATTCTTCTATTATGATTATCAAATATTATAACAATATCGGATGATTGCTCGATTACTGCTGCAAGCCTTTGTTGAGTCGCATTAGATTCTTTCAGGTCATTAATATCCATACAAACACCAATCATACGAGTCTGGCTTGCATCATGTTCTTTGACAAAATTGCCATTTAAAAGCATCCACCTAAATGAACCATCAGAAAGCTTAAATCTGAAGCTAATAATCAAAGGATTTTTAGAACTAATGGAATGATCGAATGCAATTTTAAAATTCTGTTTGTCTTCATCATGGATTCGAGCTTGTAAATCTGCAAGGCGAGTGATCCTCAACACATGCTTCATATCGAATAATTGATCAATTTGTAGCATCCAAGTGAATAAAGTAGTCGACAAATCTAATTCCCAAGATGAGATTTTTGCAGTATTTTGGGTTATGATAAAAAGTTCATTAGTCCTATTCATCTGATTAATAATATCACTCAGATTTTCAGTCATTCTATTGAAAGCATTGGCTAATATACCAACTTCATCTTTAGAATCTACTTCAACGAGCATTGATTTGCCTTCACTTATCTGAGTGGCTATATCGGCAATATTATTAATCGGTTCGACTATTCGGTTGGATAAACGGACAGTTAGAACAATACCACCAACCATAAAAACTAATCCAAGCAGCGACATGATTAAAACAAGGCGAGTGACAGAAGCCTCGAATTCGGCAAGTGGTATAATAATGCCGATATACCAAGGATTACTAATTTCAGCAATTTTAATAGGAGAATAATACTGGAATGATTTAATACCTGTGCTATAAGCAATTTTTTCAAGATGAAACTCTTCCCCATTTTTTACTGCATTTTTTGAATATTCAATTTGCTCCGGAGTAAGATTATTTCTTTCCCAAAAATTAATACCTATCATTTCCTTACGGTTTTGAGCAATTCGCATACCATTGTTTGCCAGCATTATAGCATATCCATTTCCATAAGGTTTAATTTTTGTTATCATTTTCTGAAGAAAATCTAAGCTGATATCAGCACCGACAACTCCTTTGAATTGGCCATCAATAATAATGGGAAAAACTATGGAAGTTTCAAGAATAGCAGTTGCTTGCACACCATCATAAGAATAAAAATAGGGATTTAAAATTTGAGGTTTTAAAGTATTTTTGGGTAATTTATAATAGTCGCCATCATAGTCATAAGGATATGGAATTATATTTTTAATGATGTTTGTCTGTACGTCACGATACCAAGAAGTTCCAAAACTCCCAAACGATTTAATTCCTTGTCCTTTATTAAGATATTGTGCATCATAAGTATCAATAGAGTTTGGTTCCCAAATAGTCCATAAAGCTTGGAATTCCGGAGTTTCTTCGAATAATTTTTTAATATAGGTATTTAAAAGTGTTCGTCGTTCAGATTCGGGATAAGAATAGATATTAGAGAAAAATTTTGAAGAATTATTTAATGAATGATAATATCCATTGAGCTTGCTTGCAATCACTGCGCCATAATATTGTGAATTTAGTTTTGCTTCAGTAATGGCAGAGTCCATTAAGTGTAGTTTGATATTATAATAGAAGTAGCCAATTAAAAGCAACAAAGTGACAATATAAATCGGCAGAAAAACAACAAGAAACTTGTTGCGCAATTTCATATCCTTAAGCATATATACCCGTTTTGAAAATTACCCTATTTATTGAGAAACGGTAATTTAGGGCATATTATTGCATAGTATTATATTAATATTTGTTTATTCTTTATCGAAATGGTGATAATCTTTAAATGATTGAAAATTTCCACCCCAACGCCAGCCTAATTCAATGAATTTTTTGACAATTGGATGGTCTGAGCTGAAAGTGCCTGGCTTTTTTGGATTATACTTAGCACCTTTAGGAGAAATTTTGCCATCTTCATAGATTACAGGATTGAAAAACGGATTAATATCTACAGCTTTGCCCATTGCATGCTTGGATATTCTGTTAGTACCGGCAATTGTTCTATAGCAAAAAGAAGAACTATTATTGTCTTGCATTGAAGCAGAATCAGACCATTTGTACTTTACTATAGGCACACATTTATTAACTGGAAATTTGATTGATTTTATCAATGCAAAAACTTCTTTGATGTCTGATGCAACTGACTTATTTACAAGCAGTTGCCCTCTGTGCAGCTTGTTGTCGGTCGAAAAATATTCGACATTCAACAATGTTAAATTTTCGATAATATCAGATGGTGCAGGCGAAGTTTTGATTGCTTCCTCAAAACTTAAGTTGCTGTCGATGATTATATCTTTTGCATTAAAGCTTGTCAATGCAATAAACAAAAATATAAGAGCAAAAGGCTTTAAGTATTTAATCATTTTTTCATATCATCCAATTTATCTACAAATTTTGAAAGCTTTAAGGCTAATTGTCTTTTTGCTTTGTCATCTTCTTGTTTGCTATGTACCAATTTTCTTAATTCATCATCAAGAGTATTAACTTGATCATGACGTGCTTTAAGCATTTCGTCCATTGCTTCTATTCTATCAATAAGCATATTGATTTTGTCATTATTGGTCGAATCATCTGCTTTTGTTTCAATTGTTTGATTTACTTCGGGCTTGTTCGAATTATCTTTGAGAAACTCATTTTCTGATTTTAAAGCATTGATAATATTATTTAGCTTTTCGATCTCAATTGATTTATTATCAAGAAGTTCCTTTAATTGTTCAATTGTAGTTTCTGCAAAATCGAGAGACTCTTTCAAGCTATCTTGCTTTGCAGAATTTGATTTAAGTTCTGCAATTATAGATGTATATTCTACAAGTTGTTCGCGCTGATTTTTGATTTCATCAAGTCTTTCTTCAGCAATAATTTCTAAGTCAGAATATTTCTTATTGATAGAATCTAAATCGCTTAGGCTGTTTTTGTACTTTTCATCCATTTCATAAAAATCTTGAATAGAAATTGAGTTGCTTTCTAATGTATTTTTATCTTTGAGTATGGTTTGAATTTCTACTTGCAGATTGTCGTTCGATTCGGCTAATTGAGCTAATTGTTTATTAAGCACGATACAATTTTCTTCAAAACTATTTCTTTCAGCTTCAAATCGTGATAATAGCTCCTTAACTTGTTCAGTTTCGTTAGAATTAGCCTTTAAAGCGTTTTCAAGATTTGCAATAGTAGCTTTATACTCGGCTATAAGCGATTCATTTTCTATAAGTTTAGCAGAATAGTCACTTATTAGGTCAGAACTAGAAATTTGCTTTTCGAGCTCTTCATAAAGTTTATCATTATCTGATTTTAGATTTTCAACAGATTGTCTTAGTTTTTCAATAGTTTCAGATTTTTCAGATAATTGTTTTTGAGACAAGTCAAATTGAGTCTTGTAATGCTTTAATTCCTGAACTAAGTTAATGTTTTCTTGTTCTACAAGTATCAATTTTTCATTTTCTTCATTAAGTTTGGCAATTTCGGCACTTAACTCTTCGATAGAAGAATTCAAAGCAGACTTATCATCATTAAAGCGGACTAATGAATTTTCAAATTCTAATTTATGTGATTCAAAATCAACAGCTTGTTTTTTGAGGTTTTCATTTTCGGATTCTAATTGCGAAAATTCATCTTCTAATATTTCAAATTTATTTTTAAGAATAGAATATTTCTCAACTTCATCAGCAAGCTCAGTATTCTCAAGCATTTGGATGTTGAGCTTTGATTCCATAATAGCAAGTTTGCCTTGAAGTTCGAGCAGGCTATTATTTTTGGAAATCAACTCATTATTAAGCTTAGCAATTTCATCATTTAATACTTTGATTTTCGATTCAAATTCGGAAGTGCGAAGATTAGTATTTTCAACATTTTCGATCAATTCATCTTGATAAAGTTGGGCTTCTTTGAGCAGTTTGTTTTTATCAGAAATTTCAGTTTCCAAGAAGCTGATTTTCTTTTCTAGATCAAATTTTTGATTGCTTACAATTTCTAAATCGCCTTGAGCAAGGTCATAATCAGATTTTAGTCTGCTAAGTTCTGACTTAGTGAGTTCAAATTCTGCAAGAGTATCATTGAGAATAATGATTTCTTCAGTAAGTGCGTTGATCTTTTGTTCATTTTGGCTATTGTCTGCTCTCAAATTATTCAAAGCTTCGCTAAGCTCTTCTTTATCTGCTTGAGCGCCAAGAGTCTTTGCGAGCAATTCCGAAATTGTTTGTTCATGAGCACTTATAATATATTTATTTTCGTTAAGTTCTTCTTCGAGTGAAGATTTTTTGGAAAGCAATCTTACCTTTTCTTCTTCAAAACGAATTTTTTCTTCAGTTAACTTCGATTCAAATTCAAGAATTGAATTTTTTAAAGATTCAATTTCTAAATTTTTATCATTAAGATCAATTTCGAGTTTTCTTAATCCAAAAATAATATTTTGAGCATCAGCATAGTCTTCTTTTAACTTTTTAATTTCATTGTTTTTATTGATAATATCGTGGTTTCTGCGGACGATTTCTTGTTGAGCAAATGAAAGATCAGCATTAGCTCGATTAAGTTCATCAGTTTTTAAAATAAGTTCAGAATTGACATTATCAAGTTGAAAGATTCTTGATTTAAGCTGTTCAATTTCTTCATTCAAGATCGGAACGAAAGCAGCTTTTTCGCGAGAAAGAGCAAGTTTTTGTTCTAAATCTTCAATTAATGTATCGTCGTTAATAGATTTAGAACTAAGCTCATCCAATTTTTCGAGTTTTACATTTTGAAGAGCAATCGACTCATTAAGCGAATTATTAAGATTGAGAATTTCATCAAACTGCATTTGCAAGCTGTTATATTTAGCTTTAGTATCAAACAGCTCAGATTCTCTTGCTTTGAGTGCAGTATCCAATAATTTGTTTTGAGAATTGACTTCATCGAGCAACTCATTGATGGCAGCATGGTGTTCGCCAGTGTTGCGTATCAATTCCCAAAGTTTTACAATTGCATTTTGCAAAAGTTTATTCTTGTCTTCCATAAGTCTAAATTGCTATAATTCAAAAAATATATTTATAAGATGAATTGGGCTGTCTCAAATATTGATATATAAAAGCATAATAAAATTGCCGGAATATCAAGTTTTTAGACAGCCCAAAAATATTTAGCCAAAGGGCAAATTATATAGTACGCAAAGTGCAATTGAATTTTGATTCAACAGACTTAACTATTTTATCTATTACTGGATCTAACTCCGCATCTGTTAGTGTGCGGTCGGATGCAGAGAAGTTTAGAGTAAATCCAATACTGATTTTAGCATCTCCAAGGTTTTTGCCTTTATAGACATCGAAAACTTCTACATTTTTGAGTAGATTGCCGCCGTTTCTCGAAATTTCTTTTTTAACGTCTTCCGAAACAATACCTTTATCGAACAAGAAAGCCAAATCTCTTTGCATGGAAGGATATGGAGCTACAGGCGAATATTTTGCTTTAGCAAATTCATAATTATAAATATGAGCCAAATCTATCCAAATTAGATAAATAGGAGTTTCGATATCATATCTTTTGAGAATATTTTTATCTACTTCGCCGGCTTTTCCGATAAGATTTCCTTCGAGATTAATATTGATTGTATTTTTAGAGAAAATAGAATCCGAAGAATCGTTAAAATTAAATTTTAATTTCGACCATTTGAAATAATCTACAAACTCGGCAAGAATACCTTTAATATCGTAGAAATCAACTTTTCTATCAGGGCTTCCCCATTGCCTTGGAGCAGAGTTGCCGGCAATACCAACCACTAAATGTTCTCTTTCTTCAAATCCGGCAACAAAAGTATTGTCTTTGTCGGTATTATGGAATGATTTGCCAATTTCGAATAAAGATAAATTATGATTGCCTTTGCGGATATTAAATCCAATTGTCTTAATCATGGATGGCAAGACAGAAGGGCGCATAATAGATAATTCTTCGCCTAAAGGATTGGCAATCACAACAGGATTGTCTGTAAATAATTTAGCAGTTTCAGGATCTATTTGATTTTGGGTATAAATTTCGTTAAATCCTTTTGAAGAGAAATATTCGACGATACTATTTCTCAATTTTGGAGCAGCAAGAGATTTATGGACACCTTCGCCGCTAAAGTCGATTGAAGAAGTATAGTCTGGAGTGATATTATCATAATTATAAAGTCTGGCAATTTCCTCGATTAGGTCGATTTCATAACTAACATCATTTCTTCTGTGTGGAACTTCGACAGAAACTTTATTGCTGTCGCTGCTGATAATGATGAAACCAAGAGCAGAAAGCATATTAATCATTTCGTTGGAGTCTATATCGATACCGATAATTTTTCTAGCTCTATCGAATCGCATATCTACTTTTACATTTTCGATAGGATTAGGATAAACATCAACTTTGCCCTCGAGTATATATCCGCCGCATAATTCAGCAATCAATTGTGCAGCTCTATCGAGAGCGAAAGTAACATTATCAATATCCACACCGCGTTCGAATCTATAAGATGAGTCGCTCATTAATCCAAGTTTTTTAGCAGTGCGTCTCACTGAGGATGGTTTGAAATATGCAGATTCCAAAAGAATATTAGTAGTATCGTCATTAATTTCTGAATTCTGACCGCCCATAACACCAGCTACAGCGACAGGCTTTTCAGCATCGCAGATCATCAACATCTTAGAGTCGAGAGTTCTTTCTTTACCATCAAGTGTAGTAAATTTTTCGGATTCAGCGGCAGCTCTGACAATAATTTTATTACCGGCAATTTTGTCATAATCAAATGCATGCAATGGTTGTCCTAGTTCCATAAGCACTAAATTAGTAACATCAACAGCAGCATTAAGCGGGCGCAACCCAATTTTAGTAAGTTTATTCTTAAGCCAATCGGGCGATTCAGTAATTTTCACATTTTTAATAACACGAGCGGTATATCTTGGGCAATTTTCATTGTCTTCGATAATTACTTTAATTGCCGAATCAGCGCTTTCGTCAGATTCTTTCAATTGTATTTGAGGGCAATTAGGTTTAGATCTCAAATAGGCTGCCAATTCACGAGCTATACCGAGATGGCTCAAGCAGTCTGACTTATTAGGAGTAAGCCCAAGCTCAAGGACAGTATCTCTAAGATTAAGATAATCCACAAGAGCAGCACCAACAGGAGCATCTTCCGGAAGCACCCAAATACCGGATTGATCATCGCCGAGCTGAAGCTCGAATTGGCTGCAAATCATGCCATGCGATTCATAATCTCTAATTTTGCGTTTTTCGAGTTTAAAACCAAATTCCGGAACAACTGCACCCAGCTTGCCAAAAACGATTTTTTGACCAAAAGCAACATTAGGAGCCCCGCAAACGACATTAAAAACTTCTTCGCCAAGCGAGACTTCGCACAAACTCAATTTATCTGCCTTAGGGTGTTTTTCGTGTTTAACTACTTGACCCACAAAAAAGTTTTCATATTTTTTAGAATAATCGACAAAGCTTTCGACTTCGATGCCAAGCATTGTCAGAACGTTATCTAATTTTTCAATTGTAAAGTCGAACTCTACAAATTCACGTAACCAATTTAATGATATATACATAACTCAATCATTTGATAAATGTTATTAAACATTGACAAGTAAATGCAATATAACGAATTTCCGTATTTTTTGATAATTTATTTAGCAAAAAAAGGAAATTTTTTTTGATGTTCATCGAAATGATCATTAAAATAAACTTAAGCTCTCAGCGTGAAATATTAAAAAGAAGGGTTTTATAATCGGAGAGGATGATATGCCGATAAAGACTAAAATAGCCGACATTATGACCAAAGATGCCTTCTATGTGGAAATCGAAGATACTATTCATCATGCCGACGAAATTATGAAGAATGAGAAAATCAAGCAAGTACCTGTCGTAGAAAATGGTATTTATGCCGGTTTGATCACTGAGCGTACTCTTAGGGAATATACCCTGAGAGAGCTATACGAATTTGATGATGCTTATGGCGAACAAGGACATAATAAAATTACTGATTTCCAAAATATCATTTTCAGACAAGACCATGTTGTTTATCCCGAAGATAGCGTTGCAAAAGCTATTAAGCTAATGGCTAAATACCATTTGGATTGCCTGCCGGTTGTGGATTGGAATAAAAAATTAGTCGGAATTGTTAGCTCTTCCGACTTGATGTTGTTTATTCATAGATTGATTGAAGACGACATGATTAAATAAGCTCTAAAGCTTTTCGATTGTCTTCTTGATCTTTACTTTAGCTTTGCGGAATGAAAATTTCCGGGTTAGTTCAGAATATTTTTTTATTTTAAATTCTAAATCATAATAATTAAAGTAAAGATTTTGTATCTGTTGAGATTTGTTGAATATCCCTGTTTTTTCGGAAACGGGGATTATTTGTGTGTTAAAAATTTCATCAAACTTTGAAATTACATTCTCTGGCTTCACGTATTGGTTCAATTCATTGTTTTCAAAAAAAGGCTGCTTTAGTAATTCAATATATTTATCCTCATCTTTGTCAAGTTCGATGATTTTTTCGATTAAAGCTTCGTCTGATTGATAATCATGCCAATTTAGAAAACTTTTGGTATTAAAGTCTTTATAAACCAGCTCATTTCCCCAATAAATGGGGATACTATTGACTAACATTGGTTCGAAAATTTTTTCAGTAGTATATCCCGGATAGGATTCATTTTCGAATGCAATCGTAAATTTATATCTGCTCAAAAACTCTGCTTTATCGATTACTCTTTCGTTCATGTTGTTAAGCAATCTTCCGGCAGAATCTACTTTTTTGTATTTAGATAGTTTTTTGAAAAATTCGATTCTTTTTTTAGGACCAGCATTAGAATAAATGAAATTACAAAATCCAGTTTTAGATTTCAAAATAGCATTAATATCAGGTTTTTCTAAAAGTTTAGTAATATCACCGAAGAAAGGATAAAGAGGTAGTCTGTAATTTCTTTTGTCATCCGAGTAGTCGAAAGTAAATGAATAATCACAATCATTGAAATTTGGTCTAACGTTTTCCCCGGTATAAAAAATCTTAACACAATTAAACCTTTTAAATTTGGCACCAAACACCGAATAAAACAAGAAATCAGGATTATTATCGCTGATTTCGATATCATAATAAGGATTGAGCAAATCCAGAAAGTAATTATTATCAATAATAAAATTTGGCCAAAAGTCAGTAAAAAAAACTTTTATCTTTTTTTTCATTTATATTTCGCTAAGATGAATAATATGATTGAATTCTGCATCAGAAAGTGGCATAACCGACAGACGCGATTGCTTAATAAGTCCGATATTAGCCAACAAAGGCTCGAGTTTCATTTGTTCGAGCGATACAGGACGTTTTAGCTGTTTTTTATATTTAATTTCGACAGCAAGCCATCTATTGTCATCAGTGCTTGGATCCTGAAAAGCAATTTTAGAAATTTCGACAATACCGAATACAGATTTTTCGGCATTGCTATGGTAAAAGAGAGCTAAATCACCTTTTAGCATAGAGGCGAGATTATTTCTCGCCTGATAATTTCTAACACCATCCCAAACAGTTTTTTTCTCGAGCTTCATTTTTTCCCAAGAATAAGTTTCAGGATCAGATTTTAGCAACCAATATGCCATATTACTTTTTCAAAGCCTCGTAAAGTGCTTCTTCCATATTGTCCGGATATTTAATTCCGTTATTTTGGTTGAAATATACAGTATCCATAATAGAATAAACAGGCACATTGTTTTTAAAGACATAGAAAGCAGGCAGCTCGCTAATGACAAACATTGAGTCGTAGGGTTGTTTTGCTTCAATGCTTGGCATTGAATAAATTTCCAATTGATTATCGTTTACTCCTGCATCAGCCAAAATTTTGTAGAAGCCTGGGAAAGTTTTATGAGTTCCGGGGCATGAGCAAGATGGCTTGACAAACAATACAAATTTATAACTTGACACATTTAGCTCAGTTTTGATTTTCTTGACGGTTGTCGTATCTTCATTATACAATTGACGTTCGGAGTCGAACCAAGAAAACCCGGGGTTAGTCATGATATCAGACATAGTCATTTTCTTGCTGACTTGCTCTACCGGCGAATCGCCACAAGAGCTAATAATCAATGCTGCACATGCAAGCAATAGTAATTTAATACGATTCATCATTTCTCCTATTTAATATTAATTACAAATTTGCAAATAATAACAATTTTAGCAAAATATAATTTCAACAAAATGTTAAATATTTTATAATTATTTGATTGCAGAGGTGAATATAAGCTGCAGTATAATTATAATAAAACCCCAAAATTTTTGATTTTGGGGTAATGAAGAGTTGGATAGATACTATCCAGAATTTTAACCCATAAATTTTCCATTATGAAAGGGAAAAAAAATAGGAGTGATTTATTCAAATAAATAATGACATAATAAATCAATTATTTATAAGCAGATATTGAAAAATAAAGTCACCCCTATATTTATCTACTTCTCAATCATTAAGGATAACACAAGTAATAACGGAGGATTTCAAATTTGGTTACAAAAAGCCCCGAAGGTTTACTTTCGGGGCAAATAGGTTAAATACTGAATCATGTTCAGTTTTTACTTAAATATTTTAAAGTCAACACCAAGGGGAATCTAAGTGTTATTTTACCCAAGTTAAATAATTAAGTCATTATTAGAAACAAATGAATGAATAAAATGTTACAGGAAATTAAAGTGAAAATGAAAATAATGTGATAACAGGAGTAATTCGAGCAAAACAGGGCAAAATGTTAAGAAAATTTAATAATAAAACTAATATTTCGGAAAGTAAAACTAAATAATGTAGTATATTTTGGGATAAAAGAAAAAAAAATGCTAGATTTGAAAATTGACAGGTGTTATGTGGGTTTGATATTTTAGTAGAAAAGATCGGGAATATGAAAAAACGTTTACGCATTTTATTTCTTACTCCAAGGCTTCCTTATCCTATAATAGGCGGGGATAGAATAAAGTCATATCATATGCTTCAGCATTTAGCTAAATCGCATGATGTAACTTTAGTATCGTTTTATCAAGGTTCAAACATGCCAAAAAGCTATGCTAAGGAAATAGAAAAATATAATATCAAGACTCATATTATACCTCTTAATCCAATTAAAGCCGGGTTTAATACTGCATTGAGGCTTGCAGGAAAGAATCCGCTCGAAATTGATTACTACACTCAGCCGGAATTTAGAAAAGTTGTAGAATTTTTAGATCCTGAAAAGAATTTTGATCTGGGTATTGCATTTTTTATGCGTACAGCAGAATATATTAAAGATTTGAATATCAAGAAGATATTGATGTCTGAGGATTGTCGTACAACTTATCAGAAGAGATCCTACGAAGGTTCGCAAAATTTGAAGCAAAGGATGATAAGGCTTTGGGAAGTAAAAAAACTAAGAAAATATGAGCCGGCAATAGTCAATAAATTTGATATTACAACTTTGGTGAGCAACGAAGATATTAGGGATATGCAGAAGCTTAATCCCGGTGCAGAATACAGGTTGCTTACTAATGGCACTGATATAAACAGGTTAGTGCCGCCGCCGCCAAATGTAGAGCGCAAGCATCTGATTTTCACTGGAAAACTCGATGTGTGGGCTAATGAACTTATGGTGCAAAGTATTGTTTATGATATTCTACCGCTAATTCGCGAGAAAGTGCCTGATACTGAGCTTAATATAGTTGGCGCCAGACCTCCTCAAAGTATGCTTGCCATGCAAAATAAGTTCATACATGTTCATGGTAACGTGCCAGACATGCTGCCCTATCTTCAGAGTGCTGCAATATTTGTTCACCCACATCAAGGTGCAGCAGGTATTCAGAACAAAATATTGGAGGCAATGGCTTGCGGAGTGCCAGTGGTAACAACTGTAACGGGCAATCAGGGAATAAATGCAATACACGAAGAGTCTGCATTGATAGGCCATACGAAGGAAGAGCTGGCTCGTCATGCAATCAGAATTTTGACAGACAAAGAATTGGCGCAAAAAATATCTGTCAATTCGCGAAAATTGATTGAAGAGACACATTCTTGGGATGTTGCATATAATCAGATCGATTCGATAATAGACGAACTTTTTGAATAAAATTTAAAAAAGTATAAAAAAAATCTTGCGTATATGAAAAAAAGTCCGTAAGTTTGTATTCTCTTAATGAGAGACGGGAATGAAAGACATTCCAAACCGAAAGGTCCCATCGACTAACGGTTAGGTCACCAGCCTTTCACGCTGGCAGTAGGGGTTCGAATCCCCTTGGGATCACTAAGAGCGAAATTCAGGGCAATTTAAAACAATTTTAAACAACTTGAAAAGCTCAATTGCACAAGAAAAAAACCTTAGATAGATTGTCTAAGGTTTTTTTTTATTTCCCAAAATTGTCATAAATTTGCTACCAAATTTGCTACCATGTTTTTTTGAGTGTTAATATGAATTTGGCAATTTCATTCTATCTAAAAAAATCTACTGATGAAAAATCGATTATATACATTTCTTTAAGCTTCCGAAGTAATCGTAAAATGATTACTACCGGTATTTCAATTAATCCGAAATATTGGGATCCCAAAAAGAATCGAATAAAAACTTCACATTCAAGCGCAATGGTATTAAATAACACTTTAGAAAAAATTGCTGACGTAGCCCGTGACCATTTCAATAAATATTTACTGAAAAACGCTACTCCTGATATGAATGATATCCAGAATGAAGTAAAACGATTTCTTAGACCTGATACATTTAAAAGTGAATTTAGTTTTGCAGACGCCTTCCAAGAGTTCTTAATTGAGAGAGAAAAAAAGAATATTGCCAGTTTCGGAACCATTAAGCATTATCAATCGTTTTTTAATCGCTTAATCAAATTATTCCCAGATCTGAAATTTGAAAATATCAATAATAAATTTCATACTGAATATAATTATCACTTATCAAAAGAAATGAATTTCACTGATAATTACATTGGCTTTCATATCAAAACATTAAAAACCTTTATGCGTTGGGCGCAAAATAAAGGATACCATAATAATAACTATTACAAAGAAATGAAGGTGATGCATCGAGAAGTTGACAATATTGCCTTATCACTTCAAGAATTGGACATTCTTGAAGCATTGGAGTTTACTAAAGACAATAATCACTTCTACCCTATTCGAGATTTATTCCTTTTACAATGCTATACCGGATTAAGGGTGTCAGATTTGATGGATCTTGAACCAACTAATATTGATTATGAGAATAACGTAATTAGAGTAACAACAAAGAAGACAAAAGATAAGATCTTAATTGGTATTTCTAATAGGATAAAGAAGGTTCTTGATCGTTTGCCGGATCAAAAAATCAAGAAAATTGAAGAGCAATACTATAATCGAGCTATCAAAGAAATCTGCAAGCTTGCCGGTTTTGATGAGAAGATAAAGATTGTTGAATTCAGAGGCACAAAACGTGTTGCAGTTGAATATCCTAAATATGATCTTATTACTTCTCATACAGCCAGAAGAACATTTATTACTGTAAGTTTAAAGGCTGGAGTATTGCCTGAAAGCATTATGAAGATAACGGGGCATAAGGATCGAAAATCATTCAATAAATACGTCAAAATCGCTCAAAACGACGCTATTGAAGAGGTCATGAAGGTGTGGGAGTAAATTTGATTTTTTTAAATTTACTGATTAATTTATATACAAAAATATTTTGATATAAATAAGAAAATTATTAATTTTAATAAACTTATTAATTAGTGTTATGAAAAATATCAATAAAAACTTAGATCAATTAATAGTTGATTCACTATATGGTAAAAAAAAACATTTTAATGCTGCTAATAGAATTAGCAATTACAATCTATATATAGGATTACCATTAATATTTTTAAACTGCCTCACAGGTTCACTTTTATTTATGACACTTTCAGACAGTACAAATGGATCTTGGAAATTAATTTCTATGATCATATCTTTTGTAGCAGCTTTTCTCAGTACAATTCAGACTTTTTTTAATTTCTCCAGAAAAATGGAAGGCCATTTAAGAATAGGAAATAAATATTTAGAAGTTTACAAAGATGGACAATTTTTAAAAAGCAAATATAAAGATAAACTTCTCACAAATGAACAGTTCATAGATCACTTAGACCAATTAATTAAAAAAATATCACAAATTAACCAAGAAGCAGAATCATTCCCTACCAAAAAAATAGATTATGAAACTGCAAAAAAGGGTATTGATTCTGGTGAAGAAAAGTATTTAAAATCTGAACTTGAGGTTTATTATGAGTCAATCGATTAACACATATCTTAAAGATTTGTCCTATGAACATTATTATTTAAAAAACAATTCTACTGAAATTGCAAAAATTGACAAATCCATTGACAATTTAAAGAATAAAGTATACAAACACTTTGATATACTTATTAACAAAGTAATTACATTTGGTTCATACGAACGTGATACTATACTGCCTAGGAAATATGATAATTTTTCTGATATAGATATTATGATAGTTTTTAATTCAAATATATCAAATTACCAACCAGAATTTTTTAGAAAAATAATTCATGAATTTGCAAAAAGTAATTACGCTGATGTTATTAAGACATTCCCAACTATTACTGTTAAGTTGTCTAATATTCATTTTGACTTAATACCAGCAATAGAAAAAAAAGACTTTTTTGGCAATACTATATATTATATCCCAGATAAATATAATTCATGGCTAAAGACAGACCCCTTCGATGTAAAACAAAAATTAACCTCCGCTAATACACAATATAATCAAATAGTTAGACCAATAATAAGATTGTTAAAAGCTTGGAATTGTTATAGTGACTACCCATACAATTCTTATGAACTTGAATTGCATATAACAAATATGAATTTTTATGGAGATAATGTACAAAGTGGATTGTTTTATGCAATTAATAAATTACCTGAAAATTTCAATTCGACAGAAAAATTAAAAAATAAATTAAAAAGTTTAAGATATAATATTGATAAAGTAAGATCGGCATTAGATGAAAAGGACTCATTTGAAGCAAAAAAATGG
>CAZBNQ010000019.1:0-18193 GCA_964493035.1 uncultured Hyphomicrobiales bacterium
AATATGATAAGCTTTGCAGATGAAGGAGATTCGCCAATAAAATTAGCTGGAATATTGACCAAAGGCAAGTATCAAACACCTAATCATATTTTGGCTATCAACTCACTCTTAAAAAAAGTATCAAATGCTGATTTGAAAAGATTAATTGTCAATATGCCTCCCCGCCATGGCAAATCTGAACTAATTTCTAAATACTTCCCTATTTGGTATATTTCGAAAAATCCCGAACATAGAATAATTCTAACTTCTTATTCGAGTACATTTGCATCCAGTTGGGGACGCAAAATAAAAGAAATTTTATTGGAATTTGGAGCTGAACTAAAACTCGAACTTGATAAGAATTACAAGTCAAATTCTTTATTAAAAGTATCAAATGGCTCTTCCATACAATGCTCAGGTGCAGGTGCTGCTATTACAGGTATGGGAGCTGACCTTATCATAATAGACGATCCTATCAAAAATTCGGCTGATTCACATAGTACTAAAATTAGAGATAAAATTTTAGATTGGTTCCAATCCACTGTATTCACACGTCTCGAGCCTGACGGAAGAATAATAATCATAATGACACGCTGGCATGAAGAAGATTTAGTTGGATCGCTACTTGCCGATTCTTCAGTCAATGATTGGATATGCCTTTCATTGCCTGCTATCGCTTTAGAAAATGATTTATTAGGACGTAAAGTTGGCGAAGCCCTTTGGGATGATAGGTTTAATCTAAAAAAATTAAATGAAATCAAAAATCAAATTGGTTCTTATTGGTTCGAGGCGCTCTATCAGCAATCACCTTTTTCCAAAAACGAAAAATTATTCAAAAAAGAAAACTTCCGTTACTGCAGCTATGATACAGCATTTGTTCAATCATTTTCTAATGATAGAAAACTAATTGATATCCGCGAACTTTCATGCTATTTCACTGTCGATCTTGCTATAAGTACTAAAGATACTGCAGACTATACTGTGCTTCTTGTATTTGATGTCGATCTTAACAATGATATACTAATTAAAGACATATTGAGAGTAAAATTGAAACCATCAGAACATCTTGACTTTATCAGAAATCAGTATGAAAAATACAAACCAATTTTAATAGGTATAGAAAGCGTGCAGTACCAAGTTTCGCTAATTCAGCAGGCATTAAATTCGATGATGCCGGTCAAAGAATTAAAACCAAACAAAGACAAGATATCTCGAGCTCTACATATTGCAGCTTTAGTAGAGTCAGGCAAAGTTTTTTTTCGTAAAGATGCTGAATGGCTCTACGAATTTGAGAATGAGCTCTTAAAATTTCCAAAAGGGCAGCACGACGATCAAGTGGATGCATTCGCTTACATACCTACTTTGATCGAAATAAGAACTAATTCACTTCCAACTAGCAAGATAATCAATAATAAATTGTTCAAATAGATTTGGAATTATCTTGATTTTTATTAACTTGCAATATTACAAATACTCTTGGTGAATTATGAATACAATAGTTTCTGCTGTTGAGCTTTTTTCGAAGGGATTTAATTGTGCACAAGCTGCTTTCACTCCTATTGCCGAAGAATTGGGCATGGATAGATCTATCGCTCTCAAAATTACTACTTCATTGGGTGGCGGGATTTTGGGCGATCAAGGTTTATGCGGAGCTGTCAGTGGTGCTTATTTGGCTATTGGTCTGAAATTTGGCAGATATATGCCACACGATGAGCCTTCGAAAGAGATTACTTACGAGTTTTGTAAAAAATTTAATACAGAATTTATCGCTGTTTTCGGTTCTTTGAATTGCAGAGAATTGCTTGGTTGCGATCTTAATACTGATATTGGTAAAAAGGAATTTAGCGAAAAAAATCTTAGAGAAAATAAATGCACACATTGTGTGGCTAAATCTGTCGAAATATTGCAGAAAATTATTGAAGTTTAATTGATATTAATTGCATGTCTCAAAACTTATATCGTGTCTATTTCTAAAAAAATTGACCTATATAAATCCTCTTTTGTGATTTTTCTTTTGAGACAGGTCTTAGACCTGTCTCTAAATATTTGAATTTTGTTTCTTTGAATACAAATTCTTTAAATCTATCTCATCACAACAAACCTATTAGTGACATTTTCTGTCCCATTTGATAATTTCAGAAAATATTCCCCATTTGGCAATGAATTAATATCAATTGTAAATATATTCTCTCCATTGATACTATTAATACTTTGACCAAATACGTATTGCCCCATCGAATTATAAACTGACACAGTAAGTTTACTTCCTGCATAGCTTTCAAAATTGACATTTATTATAGAGTTTGCCGGATTTGGGCTAATTGTGTTCAATTTCAGTTCTTTGCTCATTTCTTCTTCAACTGATGTAGCACATGAATCAATAATAAATTCATATTCAGTAGAGTCAAGCATAACTGATTTATCTACATTCAATAAAGCTTTAATTCTAACATTTTCTGATTTAGAATTAGGAACTTTCCACAAGTATCCTTGAGAATTAGCATCTAAGCCTGATAATTGCAATTTTTTCCAAATTCCACCTGAGTTCAACGAATACATTAATAATACTTTATCAATATTTTCAGAATTCCATTTAATCATATAGTTATTATTAGCGCAAATTTTTTCGCCGGCTGCAGGAGAAGTAATTTCAAAAAATTCTTTTCCGATACTGAATTTATCACTTATTGAAATGATTGTATCATTTTTCGCATCGATCACTTTAATACGGCAATTATTACTATTAATTCCGTTTAGTGGATACATAAAGTAATTATCAATAATATTATCGGCAAGTAAGTCCCAAGTTTTGCCATCATCATCACTAAAGTATAGATCATAAGTTTCAGAATAATTAGCGTTCCAAGCAGCAGTCATTGTTTCTCTATTGCTAAATTGATCAGATTTTGCAGGTTTTTCAATTATTATCTGTGGTATCATTATTTTGATATCAGAAGAACTAATATCATTGATTTCAGGATCATTTGCATCTTCCACTTTAAAATAAATTGAATTTAGATTAAGTGCAGGAGCTTTCCAAAAACATGCATATTTTGAACATGAAACATCAGACTCAATCAATTCCCAAGTTTCACCCTTATTAGTCGAATAATAAACATTTACATAGTCTACTTTCGAAAATGTCCATTTAATTGGTATAATATTAGTTGGAATATATTTTTTTTGAGAAAGTGGGCTGACAATATTTATATATGGATTTTTAGCAGCCGAAACACATAATGCATTTTCTGCAGCCATTCTCATATGCGTTGCTTCTCTCGGATGAAAAGTAAGATCGACAGAATTTCTACCATTTGTCAAATGACAATAACTCATAATTGTGCCACGATTCGGAACAGGCTCGCCATCATAGCAAGCATCCCATATTTGATAAGGCTTGGTTTGAGTAACGCAAGTATCAATAATATTTGGCTCATAATAACAGCTATGAGTATGTGGAGCTCCGAAATTGTGCCCCATTTCATGTGCTACAACAGATACATCCCATGTGTAGTTGTAATTTGGAAAAATTGTATTGCCTTTAATACCAACCATACAATAGCCAAAATCTAAATCGCAAAGAGAGCCAACACCTGGCTCACCACCAAATGAAACACCTCCTACATTAGAATTTCCTTCCTTATCAGTCATAGCAGAAAACAAGCATATAATAGCTGCACCTTCAGGTCTATCATTTTGCCATACATTTCTCATATAATATAGTTTTTCGTAAAAATCTTTTATTCCTGCACTGTAATATGGATCGATCGTCTGGTCTTCTCTAATTACAGCATAAGATATATAAAGTCTGACATTTATAAAATCTTCATATAAAACAGAAACATGCGACATAATAGCAGACAAATAAGATTGAGTCTTTTCAACATCTTTGCCCATCATTTCATAGAAACTATAGATAGCATCAATTGCAATCTTGCATTCAAGCAGATTGTTTGATAATTTTTTATCAAAACCCTTCTTTATTATATCCTTTTCTCTTAATATTGTGAAATTTTTGTCAATAGGAGAATAATATGGAATCAATGATTTATCAACTTTAGATTTAATATTCTGCTCACTAATATAAATCTTAGGAGTATTATTTTCATCAAGCTCGCTCGATGAACCAATATCATAGTTATAACCATCTATAGATTTGACATAAGCAAACAAATACCCATTAGAATAATTAATATGCACTTTAGTATTGGGATAACCTTCGATGAAACCGCTAAAACTATTGACTACAGGTGCAGGAATTGGAATTTTTCCATATTTAGTAACTTTGAACCATTCAGATTTAGAATCTACTGCACTTACTCTCCTCTTCAAAATTAGCTTTGCATTATCCTTAGTATTAATAGGAAAATTATTTATACTAAATTCATTCGGAGCTTTTGAGAATATATATTCAGCGTTTGCTTTGTTAAGCTTCACTATTCTGATTAATTGATTTGCAGGTGCATTTTGAACTTGTATCTGATTGTCATAAGTTTTAATTTTTTGACTACTAAAAATTTGATCGGCATCGAAATTCTTTAAGTCTTTTGCATAAAGATTTAAAGCAGCAGCAATTAATATTACAAAGAAAATAAATATCTGTTTCATAATCCCAAACCATAAATGTTTACTCATCTTATTATAAAGACACACGAGTAAATAATTAGTTACACCTATACAATTAATTAACTAAAAAAAAACTGCCTCTTAACCAAGAGGCAGTCTTATTTATTCAAATTATATCAAACAAATTATGGAATTTCAAGAGCCACAATTTGATTATTATCTTTATATTTTACTTGAAGCAAAACAGTTTCGCCTGTTTTTTTCGATTCTATTAGTCTTTTCAATCCTTCAGTAGATTTGACAGGATTTCTATCTGCCTTAATAATCACACCATTAGGGAAAAGCCCTCTATCTGCAGCTTCACTAAATCTATTGACATTAGAAACAAACACACCATTTTCTACATCGAAAGTTTCTTTTTGTTCTTTAGACAATGGAGAAATAGAAAAACCTAATTTATCAAATTTCACAGGATCGTTAGAGTTTGATTCGCCTTTAGAAGCATCAGAATCGCCAGAAGCTTGGTCAGAATCTTCATCTTTCGCTTCTAATTTAACATTTTTAGTAATTTTCTTATTATCTCTCCAAATAGTCAGCTTAAGAGTTTCGCCAATTTTGTGCTGAGCCACAATAGCTTGCAATTCGTTTGGAGAGTTGACAGATTTACCATTAATTTCAAGAATCACATCTTCAGGTTCGATACCGGCTTTATCGCCAGGACTATTTTTAATCACAGAATTAACGACCACGCCTTCAATTTTGTCGAGTCCTAAAGATTTTCTGAAAGCTTCATTGACTGGTTTGATAGCCACACCAATATAGCCACGGCTCACCTTACCATCATCGATGAGATCTTCGACAACAGACTTAACCAAATCAATAGGAATAGCAAAACCATAACCGATATAAGATCCGGTTTGAGTTGCAATTGCAGTATTAATACCAACTAAGCTGCCATTGAGATCGAATAGCCCGCCTCCACTATTGCCGGGATTGATAGCCGCATCAGTTTGAATATAATTTTCGACAGAGTAGCTACTCTTGCGGTTCATTGCCAAGCCACGACCAATAGCAGAAATAATACCACTAGTAACAGTCGAATTCAAACCAAGCGGATTGCCAACAGCAATAACCATCTCGCCAACTCTAACTTTTTCGATATCACCAAAGTGAGCAACAGGCAAATTATCTGCATCAATTTTAATGACAGCAAGGTCTGTCAAAGGATCTTTGCCAATCAATTTAGCTTTATATTCGGTCTTATCATCGAGAGTAACTTTAATACCTTCTTCGACAGCATCTTCGACCACGTGATTATTAGTAACGATATAACCATCTTTAGAAATAATCACACCGCTGCCGGCACCACGCGAACGGCTGCCTTCACCATCATCATTACCTCTTGGACCAAAAAATCTGAAGAAATCTTGAAACTCTTCGGGGAACTGATTGCCACCGGATTTAGAATCAATCTTGACATCCACGCTAATGGAAACGACAGTGCTTTTTACTGCTTCGCTTGCGTTTACCAACGCATCGTTAATAGCTTTTGCGGCATCCATCATTTTGACAGGTGCTTTGTCTGCCCCCAATTTGGGCTTGCCTTGAGCGAACAAATCAGAGAACCAGCCTAAGCTGATAGCAACTATTAAAAATAAACCGAAACTACCGCCTGCAATCCAGGATACCGTCTTTTTTACGGTTCTCTTCATAAATGATATACTCCTCATATCTCCTACCGTTATTAGTTGAACGATAAAGTAATTTTACAATATTTCTTGTAAAACAAAACCGTATAAAGACTCTATATCCACTCCTTTTTTTATCATCAATTTAATAACGTTGATTTTTATTATTTTGTTTCAACTAAAACGAAAAATTAAAAAAATTAATTTTACAAATCAATGTAAATATCATTAATTTATTTTAATATACTTTCCTATCTCTGCTTCTAATCCTATGATATATATTTTTTTTAAAATTTTTTAAATTTTTTTGATTTTTTTTACAATAAGTCTTAAAATCGGACGTTTTTATCTTCAAATTAATCAGACAATTTTATCCGATTAGATTTGGGAGCGAAAAATATAATGTTAAGACAGATTATTAAAATCGACGAAGATTTGTGCGATGGTTGCGGAGTGTGCATTCCGGCGTGCAAAGAAGGCGCTTTGCAGGTGATTGATGGCAAATGCCGCCTTGTTGGGGATTTGTTTTGCGATGGTTTAGGTGCTTGTATTGGCGAGTGCCCTCAAGGCGCTATTACTATCGAAGAACGCGAAGCAGAGCCCTACGACGAAGTTAAAGTTATTCAATCTTTAATCTCTCAACCTCGAAATGTGATGAAAGCTCATCTCGAACACCTCTGGGAACACAATGCTAAAGATTTCTTCAATCAAGCTGTTGAATATTTAAATGCTAATAATATTGATATTCCTTTCAATCCAATGGAAAAGGAAATCAAAAAAGCTAGTTCCGGTTGCTCTTGTCCCGGTTCGGCTATGGTTGATTTGCGCCACGAAACAAAAGCTACAAATACTGATTCTATCGAATTAAAATCTGAGCTTACTCAATGGCCCGTTCAGTTGCATTTAGTCAATCCGGCGGCTCCTTATTTCGTAGATAGAGAATTAATTCTTATGTCTACTTGTGGTCCTTTAGTGAATGCTAATGTACATCAAAATTATATTAAAGATAGGTCGGTTGTTGTTGCTTGCCCAAAACTCGACATCACTGATCCTTATGTATCTAAACTTGCTCATATATTGGAAGTTTCAAACACTCCAAAGTTAATCATAGTAAGAATTGAAGTTCCTTGCTGCGGCGGACTCACTCAAATTGCTCATAATGCTGCAATTGAATCTGGACGCAGTGGCCTGACCATCGAAGAACATGTTTTAAGAATTGATGGTTCATTAAAAGCTAATAATATCATTTTCAAAAATTAAACGGGAGAATATAATGTTCTGTTACCAATGCGAACAAAACCAAAAAGGTGGATGCCATACTCAACAAGGCGTTTGCGGAAAAGATGAAACAACTGCTCAATTGCAAGATGTATTAGTTCATGCTGCAAAAGGAGTATCTTTCTTTACTCACCAAATTTCAGGTGATAAAACTGAATACAATGCTTTCGTATTAGAAGCTTTATTTACTACTGTTACTAACGTCAATTTCGATTCAGAACGCATCATGCCTTTCATCGAAAAAGCTTATGAATTGAAAGAAAGAGCTAAAACTGAATTTTTAAAAAACAATTCTATCGATGCTAAATTACTTACTGATTCGCTACATCCAATCAATTTTGTTTATAATTCAGATATCAACGAAATGGCTGAATTTGGCAAGAAAGTATCTATCACAGCACGCAAATTCTTGCGTGGTGCTGATGTTGCAGGTGTCGAAGAAATGGCTCTTTATGGGCTTAAAGGTTTAGCTGCTTATGCCGAACATGCTAAAGTTATCAATTATACTGATGATAAAATCTTTGCTGATATTCAAGAAGCTATGTATAAACTCTGCACTGAACTAAGCCTCGAAGAATTGCTCGGACTTTCTCTCAAAGTTGGCGAAATCAATCTAAGAGTTATGGAATTGCTCGATAGAGCTCACAACGATACTTTTGGTCATCCAGAGCCAACAAAAGTACGCACGACAGGATTGAAAGGCAAAGCAATTTTAGTTTCAGGTCATGACTTGCAAGACCTAAAAGAGCTTTTAATCCAAACTGAAGGCAAAGGAATTAATATTTATACTCACGGCGAAATGCTACCAGGATTGGCATATCCTGAATTGAAAAAATATTCTCATTTAGTTGGCAATTGGGGCGGTGCATGGCAAGATCAAATCAAAGAATTTGAAGAATTTCCTGGTGCAATTCTTATGACTACCAATTGTATTCAAAAACCAAAAGAAACATATAAAGCAAGAATTTTCACTTCCGGTTTAGTTGCTTGGCCCGGAGTTCAACATATCGCCGACAAGAACTTCGCTCCCGTAATTGAGGCGGCATTAGCAGCTCCGGGATTCCAGGCAGACGAACCCGAACATTACACTATGACTGGTTTTGCGCACAATGCTGTATTAGGCGTAGCCGATAAAGTAATCGATGCAGTAAAAGCAGGTCAAATCAAGCATTTCTTCTTGATTGGCGGTTGTGATGGCGCTAAGAGTGGACGTAATTATTATACTGATTTTGCTGTCAAAGCTCCTCAAGACACAGTTATTCTTACATTAGCTTGTGGCAAATTCAGATTCAATAAATTAGAATTTGGTGATATCGGTGGCATTCCTCGTTTGCTCGACGTTGGCCAGTGCAATGATGCTTACTCTGCTATCAAAATTGCTGTTGCATTAGCTGAAGCATTTGGTACAGACGTTAATAGTCTGCCTTTATCATTGATCTTATCATGGTACGAACAAAAAGCTGTTGCTATTTTGCTCACTTTATTGCACCTTGGAATCAAAAATATTCGCATAGGACCTTCACTTCCTGCATTTATCGAACCTAATGTACTTCAAATTTTGGTTGATTTATTCAACATCAAGCCAATTGGCGAAGTTGATGCTGATATTGCTGATTGCATGCAAAGAGCATAATCAATAAAATGGTTAATTAAACAAATTCGGGCAGTACTTTTTTGAGTGCTGCCCGTTATTTTTTTATTAATTTGTCAATTTTTCTTATTCATATCTCAATGCTTCGATCGGATCAAGTTTTGCTGCCTTGCCAGCCGGATACATTCCAAACACAATACCAAGCAAAGTACAAATCACTAAACTGAAAATAATCCAATTCCATGGTAAAGTAATCGAAAGATTTAGCATTAAGCTAAATAAACTTCCTGCACCTACTCCCATTAATATGCCAATTGCTCCGCCTACTTGGCACAAAGTAATTGTTTCGATAAGGAATTGCATCATTATCCATCTTCTTTTTGCACCAATAGCTTTCCTGATACCAATCTCGCGTGTTCTTTCTTTGACCGATACCAACATAATATTCATTATACCAACTCCGGCAGCAATCAAGGCAATTCCACCGCAAATAAATCCAAAATAATACAAATAGACTGTGAAAGATTGGAATTGTTCTCTTATTGCTTCGTTAGACTCTATTTCGAATGAATTTTCTTCACCGGGTTTGTCGTTTCGAATAGAACGTAATACGCCCGTTGCTTCATCAATTGTTTCAGGCAAATCATCTTTTTTATTTGCTTTAATAGTTAAAGTGAGAGATTCGCTCCACTCATCCGAAAAATAAGTCAAAAAGTTATTTAAAGGAATTAGAACCATATTATCTTGGCTTTGACCAAACATAGCTCCTTTAACATCCAAAACTCCAATAACATTATATTTCTGATTATTAATAGTTATATCATTGCCAATCGCCTTGCCATCCGGAAAGCATTTTACAACAATATCATTACCAACAACAGCTACATTTCTATTGGATTCGATATCACTAAAAGTAATTTGTCTGCCTTCGCTAATCTTTCTATTATTAATTTGATAATATTCTTCATCTATACCGATCAAAGTAACATCTGGATTAGTTTCCTTACCATTAGCTTTCACTAGGAAACCTTGCGAAAAGGCTTGAGCACTAACCAACTCAACATCAGTAAGTTTTTCTTTCAATTCTCTATATTGAGAAAAAGTAATTGCTTTGCGTTTACGATATTTTCTCCAAGCTTTGTCGCCCATCTGAATTTTGGGAGTTTTATATATAAAGAATGTATTTTCGCCAAGAGCATCAAGTTCGGTATCGACAGTACCATTTATTGAAGACACTAAAGAGCCTGCACCGATAATTGCAAAAACACCAATCGCAATACTAAGCAGAGTCAGGAATGCTCTAAGCTTATTGACTGCAATCGAGTCTAATGCTAATTTTACACTTTCAGATATATTCATAATTATACCTTAATTATTCAAATCTTAATGCATCTATCGGATCCATATTAGCTGCTCTTCTTGCCGGAATTACTCCCGCAAGCATACCAACAATCAAGGAAACAATAGTGGCAATGATTAATAAATTAAATGGAATTACCGGAGATAGAAACTCAAGCTGTGGTACTGCTTTTGGCAGAAAAGTAGCTGCAGCAAATACTATTATTGATGTTATTATAAATGATACAATAGCACCAAGGAAACATAAAAAAGCACTTTCGATAATAAATTGAATCAAAATTGATTTTTTCTTTGCTCCAATTGCTTTTCTGATACCTATTTCTTTAGTTCTTTCGGTAACAGTTACAAACATGATATTCATAATACCGATAATACCAACAACAAATGAAAGAATAGTAAAGCCAATACCAACTCCCCAGACAGCCGCTCTAAATGTAGCAATCATTGCCTCGAATGCTTTAGTTTCATTCAAAGAAAAATCGTTTTTTTCGCCTGGCTGAATATTACGTATTGTGCGCATCAGACCTTCTGCTTCCGATCTAACATTATCAAGATTTTCCTGAGTACCGGCTTTCAATCCGATAGTTACATTTCTATTAGATTTGCCGAATATTCCAAAAAATGAATTGATTGGAATAAATATAATATCATCGACAAAGTCCATAAGCAGAGTGCCTTGCTTGGTTACTTTACCAATCACTTGATAATATCTGCCTTCAATTTTGATATATTGCCCAATACCACCGCCATTAGGAAACATAGTTTCATAAATTTTATGTCCGAGCACACAAACATTTGCTGAGCTTTGGTTTTCATATTCATTAAAGAATCTGCCATCTTCCATATTACCGCTTGGTGTACGCCCATAATCAGGAGTAGTACCTTCCACAGATAATCCGGGGAAATAATCGCTCTGATATTTCACTTTAATACCAAATTTACGTGCAGTAGGAAAAACAACTTCGGCAGTACTTACTTTTTTCATAAACTCCATAGCTTGTTCGTAAGTAATATTACGAGCTTGCATTTCTTTCCAATTGTGGCCACCACCAGCCCAATCCCATTTATCGACATAAATCATATCAGTGCCGATAATATTGAAAGTGTCTTGCATAGCCTTATCCAAGCCGGAAAGCACCCAGCCCATAATAATTACAAACGAAATACCGATAACAACTCCAAGCGAGGCAAGCCCCGATCGGAGTTTGTTAGATCTCATAGAATCGAAAGCAATTCTCAAAGATTCGGTTACATCTAATAAAGCCATTTTATACCAACTTATTAGTTTCTTTAAAATGCGGATTAATCTCATCACGTTCGATCAATCCATCTCTTAATCTTATAATTCTTTGGGCATGTCGAGCAATTTCTTCTTCGTGGGTTACTACAATCATTGTATTACCTTTTTGCCAAAGTTGAGCAAAAAGGGCCATAATTTCTTCACCTGTTTTCGAATCCAAATTACCAGTCGGCTCGTCTGCAAGAATAATCGAAGGATTAGTAACTAATGCACGAGCAATAGCAACTCTCTGGCGCTGTCCGCCCGAAAGTTCGTTTGGCTTGTGGTGCATTCTATCGCCCAAACCAACACTTTCCAAAACTCCGGTTGCTCTTGCATGTCTGTCTGTACGCCCGACACCGGCATAGACTAATGGTAGCTCGACGTTTTTTACTGCACTGGCTCGAGCTAGCAGGTTGAATGTTTGAAACACAAATCCAATTTGCTTGTTTCGAATTTCTGCCAGGTCGTCGTCATTCATAGAGCTAATATCATCGTTGTTAAAAAGATACTTGCCCATGGTCGGTGTATCCAAACATCCAAGAATATTCATCAATGTAGATTTTCCCGATCCTGAAGGACCCATAATAGCAACATATTCGTTTTGTCTGATTTTCAGAGATACATCTCTTAGAGCATAAACAAGCACATCGCCCATTGCGTAAAGTTTTTGAATGTGTTCAATATCAATAATTACGTTAGAGTTCATTTTATTTGCCTATTTCTTTTTTTGCTCTTTCTTTTCTTGTTTTATTTTTATTTCCATGCCATCAAGCAATTCTTTACTTACAGCATTGAAACTACCGCTGATAATTTCTTGTCCTTCTTTTAGACCTGATATTATTTCAATAAATCCATTATCGCTGATACCAGTCTTCACTTTTACCATCTTAGCTTTTTCTTTGTCACGAACAAATACTACCGAAGGTCTTTCTTTTACTGCAAATGGCTTCTTCTTTTCGCCTTCTTTTTCTTCTTGATCTTCTTTATTAGCGGCTAATTCCTGTTTTGGATCTTCGTTTTCGCGAATTGTAACAGCTTGCAAAGGAATAGCTAATACATTTGCACGAGTTTCTGTCTGAATTTCTACATTACAGCTCATACCCGGGCGAAGTCTTGCTTCATTATCCACTATTCGAATTTTAACAGAAAAATTAGTAACTTGATCTTGTGTTCCTAATTGGCTTACTTTAGCAGAATGCCCCATTTCGATTACAATACCTTTCAGAGCTTTGCCTGGAAGAGCATCTACTTCGATAAGTGCAGTATCGCCTAATTTAACATTTACTATATCATTTTCATCAACATCTACTACAGCATTCATCACAGATAAATCAGAAATTTTCATCATTTCGGTGCCTTGCATCATTTCAGTACCAACCACTTTTTCGCCTTTTTCGACGTTTAGAGCAGTTACAATACCTGATGATGGAGCATTAATAGTAGTTCTATAAAAACTTCTCTGCATCTGTTTTTCCATAGCTTTTGTTTGCTCAAATCTCGATAGAGATGCTTTATAATTAGCAATTGCAGATTCGTATTGAGTTTTGGTTCTATCAAATTCTTGTTGAGATAAGAATTGCTTTTGATATAATTCTTTAGCTCTATTAAATTCGCTTAGCAATCTTTCTTTTTCTGCTTTTTGAGCTTCAATTTCCATTTTTGAAGCTTCAGTCGATGCTTTATATTGTTCGAGCTGTGTTTCGATAATATCCGGATTAATTCTAACGAGTAATTGACCTGCCTTGACAGTATCACCTTCTTTTACGCCGAGGTAAATTACTTCGCCAGAAGTTTGCGAGGATATTTTCACTTCGGTTTCGGGTTCGATTTTGCCAATAGCAGATACTGTCTGGGTTATTGTTCTTTTTTCGACTTTAGTAGTAGTTACTTCAATCATTTTTTTGCCCGAGCCAAATACTAAGACTATTACAACAAAAAGAACAATTATTAACAATCCAAGTATCCAAAATACTTTTTTTGATGATTTTTTCTTAGCCATTTTATTTAAAACCTATATTATTTATTTTAATTTGCTTATTGAATGTTATTTTCAATTTCCAAGTCTTCTTTGTTATAGACAGCTGTCTTTGCAATTATATCATGCAATGCTTGCTTTTTTTCGCCTAACACAAAGAAAAAACCAACTATTACTACAATACCCAAAAGTGTACCTAAATTTTGGAATACTTCTAATGTAGTTATTAAGAATAATGAAGTTGTCACGAAATCGATATGTTTAGTAATAAATCTAATAAATAAGCTCATGAAACTTGCATTAGTCTTGTTTGAGCTGCCAATTTTTAGGCCTAAAATTAATTTGCCGGGACTTGCAGCAATAAATAACTCAAGTAAATAATATACAAAGCCAATTACAAGTTGTAATGGAATGTATCTATTAATCATTAAATCGTTAAAGTCTTTCATTTCTTGAGGATCGGTTGCAAATGCTTTGAAATCTATATACGAAAATTCTGATATTATGCCTGTTAAAGCCATACCAATAACCAATAATATAAGAACTATCAATAAATCAATCAAAGATGCCCCAAGCCTTTTTCCAAATCCTACTCTGAAAGCATTAGGATTCATTTGACTATAATTTGGCATCATATCGAGCCATTTCTGATTATCATTTTGAAATTGGTTGTTATTTTCCATGTTCATCCTCTATTTTATAATTATTAATTTGCAAAGTCTAATTTACCTAAGGCAAATTCAATTTCTTTTTTTGCAAGAATATATGAATAAACAGCATTAAGTTTGTTTATTTGTGCAGTTACTAATTGTGTGTTTGCTTGTATCAAATCATTGATATTTGTAGCCCCAACTGTAAGTCTTTCTTTAGTGCTTTCATAATTTTGTTCGGAGGCTCTAACAGCATATTGAGCTACGCTTAATTGCTTTTCGGAAGACTCAAGATTGAGATAAGCAATTTGAACTGAAGATCTCAAGCTTTGTTCAAATTTTTTCAATTCGAATAATTTCTGGTCAATTGCAAATTGAGCAGACTGCACTTGATAGTCTATATTATAATTTTGAAAAATAGGAACAGAAAGATTGAAACCAACATTGAAATAAGCTTTATCGCTGAAAGCACCAAATTTAGAATCGCCCCAGTTCCATCCGCCATTAGCAGTCAAAGAAGGATAATACGCTCCATTAGCCATATCTTTGGAAAGCTTTGCAGATTCGAGCAATAATTTTTGCGAAGCATAATCTAATCTGTTTTCCAATGCAGTATTAACAGCTTGATTGAAAGTGCCTATCTCGCCTCTAAATTGCTTTACTTCTTCTTCTTTGATTAAGTTAGGAAAGCTGTTTAAGTCGAAATCAACTTCTTCGTCAGGATTCATACCCATCACTTGAAGCAATCTTGCTTTAGCGGTATTAATATCATTTTCGGCTCTGATAAGCTGAATTTCGTTATTAGCAAGATCAGCTTCTTGAGCATATACAACACCTTTTTGAATCAAGCCGGCATCATATTGAGCTCTGATACGTTCAAGTTCCTTTTTGCCTTCTTCGAGGTTTTCTCTTCTTATTCTAGCAATCTGAGAATTTTTAATATAATTAATATACTCCCGATAGACGTCAAGAATTACGTTCTTTTTAGTTTGTTCAAACCCAAGTTTGCTTGCATCCATGCTTTTTTGAGCACGTGAATAATTAGCTTCTCTCGAAAATCCATCAAACAAAGAAACAGAAGCTCCCAAGCCCATTGTGTAATAATCACTTGTGCGATCTACCCCTTGAATTTCCTTTTGTTTCATGTTATGGTCAAATCCCATATTAAAATTCAGAGAAGGCAAATACTTTCCAAATGCTCTGATCAATTCTTGATCTGATAGTTTAAGTTCAGATTCTGACAACTTAATATCATAATTGCCAGTCATTGCTTTTAAAACAGCGTCTTTAAGAGTATAAACCTTTTTTGCGCCTGTTTGAGCAAAAATAGGACTAAGTGCTAATAAAAAAATGAATATGAAAAGAAATTTTTTCTTTAACATTATTATTACCCATCAAACAGTGTAAAAATCGTTTATTTATACGTTTGGAATGCAACAAAAGTTACAAACCATTCAGGATTATCTATTTTTTTGCCTCTTGCAGCTCGACTGCACGAGACTTGAGCATAGCTCCGAACAAAGTCAAAAACAAAACCATAAGAGCTAAGCTAAGAAAAGCATTTCTGTAGCCTTCAAATAAATTAGCTCCACCGGCTATTATTGCGCTGATTATTGCAGAGCCGCTTATTTGTCCGATTGCTATAAAAATTGTTAGTATACCCTGTGTCGAAGCCCTTTCGCGTGCATCTACTTCATTGAGCATTATATATCTCAACGAAGGACCCATAAGCATCGATATCCCCATGCCTAATATACTTCCAGAAGTATAAAACATGAAAATATTATTTGCATCCAAATATAACATAAATAATGCCAAAGATGAAATTAATAATCCCGCTACTACTATCGCTCGCGATCCAAATTTATCTATTAGTTTTCCTGTGATGGGCGAACCTATGGCTGTTGCTATCACTACAGGCAACAACATAAAGCTTGCATTCGAACTCGTTACTTTATATATTTCCACTGCCAAATCTGGCACAAATACTATTGATGATTGGAATATGCCTGTTCCGATTGCTATAAAACCAACCAATACTATCTGCTTAGATTTGAACATATGCATTTTTACTATTGGGTTGGCTGCTTTTCTTTCTATTGGAATAAACACTAAAAGCAAAATTAATGAAATAAATAAATAGGGCAATACTTCTAATGACATCAAACTTGCAAATAACCTTTCAGACTCTATTCTATTTATACCAAATGCAAAAGAGGCCAAAAGCATTGCTAATGTTATTATTCCGGCATAATCCAGTTTCCCTTTATTATCTACTTTGGTAGTTGGCAATAATTTATATGAGCCATAAATCAAAGCTGCTGCAAGTGGAAGATTGATCAAAAACAAAGAATTCCATGCAAAATTAATTAATAAGACACCGGCTATTAGAGGACCCATTATAAATGCAATTCCAAACACTGCTCCTATCATTCCTAATGCAGCACCTCTTTTTTCTGGTGGAAATATATCCCCCACCACTGCCGATGCAACCGGAAATATCCCACTTGCTCCAAATCCTTGTATTGCTCTGCCAATTAGTAGTGCTGTGAATGACTCAGAAAATACTAATACAGTAGAACCTAATGCAAAAATACTTACACTTAGTATATAAATGTTTCTTCTGCCAAACAAATCAGAGAGCTTTGCAAAAAGTGAGATGCCGGTGAGCTGAAACAGTACGTAAATCGAAAAAATCCATCCAATACTGCGCTGGTCAATTTTTATTGTTGACTCGATTGAGGGAATTGCAGGACCAACTATCGAAATTTCCAATGCCCCCATCAATACACCTACAAACAATATCATCAAAATCTTTTTATGCTTTTTATCTAAACCATCTTTAAACATATCTATCCTTAATAATTGTGTCTTCTTTAGATTTTCAAAAAACAAGTTCAATTGACGAATAAATTAACAAAAGTTTTATTATCTTTGTAGCCATTTTTTGTTGATTATAATAAAGAATTAAAATGATTGATATAAAACAAGTATTGACAAATGAGTTTCAACTGCAAGCATGGCAGGTAGAAAATACTTTGCAATTAAAATCAGAAGGAGCTACACTTCCTTTTATTGCTCGTTATCGCAAAGAACGTACAGGACAACTTGATGAAAATGTGCTGCGCGATTTGTTTGATAGATTTGAATATCTTTGCGAATTAGAAGATAGAAAAAAAACTATTTTGGACTCAATTAATGAGCAAGGCAAATTGACCGAGGAGCTTAGACTTAAAATTGAAGCCTGCATGGTGAAAAATGAATTAGAAGATTTGTATTTGCCTTATAAACCCAAAAAACGTACCAAGGCTACTATAGCAAAAGAAAAAGGACTCGACGGATTAGCTGAAATAATTAGACAACACAATGCTTTTGATGCTCCTGAGTTAAATCTTCAAGAAATCGCCGAAAAATTTGTTTCTGAAGAAAAAGAGGTTAAATCAATTAAAGAAGCTCTTCAAGGTGCCAATGATATTCTTGCAGAAGAAGTATCAGAAATTGCTGAACTTCGCGCATGGACTCGCGATTTCATCTATAATCACGGTACATTCACTTCCAAGATTAAAGAAGAATTTCCTGTAGGCTCTACCAAATTTGAAATGTATAGAGAGTTCGAAGCTAACGTCAAAGATATTAGTCCTCATGCAATGCTTGCTCTTCGCAGAGGCGAAGCCGAAGGCATAATCAGCATGGATCTCAAATTTGATGATGAAGCTGTCTTAGAATATTTTTCCAAAAAAATTATATTATCAGACAAATATAATATAATAGAATTCTACAAATCAATGATTAAAGATCCTTTCCCCAGATCGATAAAACACTCTC